>JBDHMQ010000140.1:0-8181 GCA_039656095.1 Gemmatimonadota bacterium
GGTCTGGCAGAGAGCTTCGATTTCGTCCTTCTCGGCCGATGGCGTGAAGTGACCATGCAATGAGAACACATTGCATACGTGGGGGTTACCCGGATCGTCCCTTCGCACGCGGGCTGGATCAGTAACCGCGGTCCGAAGCAGCGCGCGGAGCTCGTCGGGTTCCGCAAGAAGTGGAATCGTGTTTCCCTTCGACTTGGACATCTTGGATGCCCCGTCGAGACCCAGAATCCGCTTCCCCTTGGTCACCAACAGTTGCGGCTCCGGAAAAAACTCCCCGAATCGAGCGTTAAAGCGACGGGCAATCTCGCGGGTCAATTCAAGGTGCTGCTGTTGATCCTCTCCTACAGGTACACGCTCTCCCAGGTAGAGCAGAATGTCGGCTGCCTGGAGGACGGGATACGTCAGCAACCCCGCGTCTACACTCGCCAGATTCTGCGACTTGTCCTTGAATTGTGTCATCCGCTGCAGTTCACCCAAGGGTGTGACGGTTCCGAGAAGCCACTGCAGCTCGGCGTGCTCGGGAACCGCAGACTGGACAAACAGCGTACAACGCTCCGGGTCGAGGCCGCTCGCCATCAGGCCTACCGCAAGGTCGAATACACGCTGCCGTAGTTCTGCCGGCTCATACGGAACAGTGATCGCGTGAAGGTCGACGATGCAGTAGAACGACTCGTAGTCGCCAAGCAGACGTACCCAGTTCTGCACGGCACCCAGGTAGTTCCCGATGTGCATCACGCCCGAGGGCTGTATGCCGCTGAATATGCGGGGTTTGCGCTGGCTCATATGGAGTTAGGTTGTGGGAATGCAGATCAGAAGCGGGTCGTCTCAAAGTACCCGCGGTCGGAAACACGGGCAACAACGGGGCCCCGCATGACGAACGTAGCAAATGCGCAGCTACTGGAGATCGCGCTGTCGGCCGCGAAAGCGGCGGCGGTGGTTCATGCCGCGAGTGCCGGCCAGATCGATCCTTCGCGTTGGGGAGAGAAGGGGCGCTCCGATTTCGTTACCGAAGTGGACCTGGAAGCCGAACGACAGATCGTCGATACGATCCTGACGCGATACCCGAATCACGCCATTCTGGCTGAAGAAAGCGGCATGATTGCCGCAGCGTCGGACTCAGCAGCTCCCGTACGCTGGATCATCGACCCGCTGGATGGCACGACCAACTGGCTGCACGGCTATCCCGAATATGCTGTATCGATCGCCGCCCAGGACGCGGACGGCCTTTGTGTTGGTGTGGTGCTGAATTCAGCAACTGGCGAGTGTTTCGAGGCCGTCCGCGAACAGGGAGCGCGACTCAACGGCGAGCCAATTCGCGTGTCCGGGCTCACAGAAGTAAGGCTGGCGTTGGTCGGCACGGGGTTTCCGTTCAAAAGACTGGACATCCTTCCGGCATATCTCGAGACATTCTCGAATGTATTGCGCAACACAGCGGGCATCCGACGTTCCGGCGCAGCAGCACTGGACCTGTGTGATGTAGCGTGCGGGCGGCTGGATGCATTCTTTGAGTTTCATCTGATGCCCTGGGACGTTGCAGCCGGAGCCCTCATCGTGCGCGAAGCGGGCGGACTGTTCCACCTGGGGAGGGCGAATTGCCGGTTGGCGGATTCGTAGCCGGTAATCCCGACGTATGGGATGAGTTCAGGCAGCTGCTACCTGGTGACCAACCAGACTCCGGCAAGGAGCAGTAATAGACCGAGGGCTCGAGCAGGATTGAGTAGTCTGACCTCAAGACCAAGCAGCCCGTAATGGTCGATCACCGTTCCCGCGACAAGCTGCGCGGCAATTAACGGCGCCACCGTGTTGGCAAGTCCGATTCGGGGTATGGTATAAGAAATCGCGGCTACGAGAACCAACCCGAGGCCACCGCTCAGTACAGCGTACGAGGGAACCTCACGGATCTTCGAAAGGTGTCCACCGCCCATCACCAGGAGGGGGACGCTGGCGATCAACGCTCCTCCCAAATGCACGACGAATGCGCTCTCCAAGCTGCCGATTCGCTCGCTCATCAGGCTGACGAGCGGGCTTTGCAGACCGATCGCAAGGCCCCCGACAAAAGCAATTGCGAGGGCCAGCAATAGAGCCGTCATGCGGACCGGATTGTCACTCCTCCTCGTCCGCCTCGTCTTCCTCGCTTCCGTCGTCGACTTCTACGTCGGCTTCAACGATTTCTACGTCAACCTCTTCGTCATCGTCTGCCGCTTCGAGCGCCTTGGGCGCCTCTGATTCCGCCGGGCCCAACAGTCCCATGTCCCTCTTGAGTGCCAGCAAACGATCCTCAACATCAGCATCGCTGCCCGTGCCCTCCAGCATTGTGAATTCACGCGTCAGGTCGTCGCCCTCAAGATCCTCTGTAACCTCAGCAGCAGCGATAGCCTTCCGTTCCGTTTCTTCGATCTTCTCCACCATCTGATCGAATGCACGGAAGGAACTCTTGTCCTGCAAGCCGGCCATGGTGTCATGGATCCGTCTTTGCGCCTGTGCCCGCTTCTGCTTCGCGATAAGGAGATTCTTTTTCCGTTTCGCCTCTTCGATTTTCGAGTTCAGCTGGCGTAGCGAATCCTTAAGGCGCTCCGTCTCTTCGCGGTGCTTCGTCCACTGTTCTTCGAGTTCAGCAGCGTTAGAGGCATGCTCCTGCCCCCGCACCAGAGCCTGCTTGGCCAGGTCGTCGCGCCCTTCGCGGATCGCGAGGCGTGCCCGCCGCTCCCACTCCTGGGCCTGCTTACGCTCTTCCTCTACCTGCATGCGCAACTTTCGCTCATCAGCGATCGCGACCGCCACCTCTTGCTTGGCCATCGCGAGCTGCTTGCGCATGTCCTCGATGACCTGGATGAGCATCTTTTCTGGATTCTCGGCCTTCGAAATCAGATCGTTGATGTTCGACCTGAGAAGACGAGAGAAACGATCAAAAATTCCCATTTCATTCAGCCCGTGGTGAGATTGTCTATATGCGATGTCAGGGCGAGCGAGAGGCTCTCCACCGATGCCTGGAATTCCGAGAAATCCAGATTCTCGAGTTCGAGGGCATCACTGAGCACGATCTCACCGTCCTCCAGGCCGTATGACCCGTGTACGAGCTCCGAGGCGTTCATTTCCAGCAGCCGGCTGAACAATTTCAATTTCTCTGCATCATCCGCAGGCGCCTGTTCGACGGCCGAACGCAGGACGACGAGCGGCGGTGAGAAGCTCACAACAATTGACGACCGTCCGGAAACCTCAGGATCAATGATCCACAGATTCTCGCCAATTTCCTCGTAATCCAGCTCCATTCGAATCATGAAGCTTTCGAAGTCTTCTCGACTTATCATCCGATTCGATCCTCGGGTTCGACGGACGTCGGCTCCGAGGGCGAAGCCTCAAGCAACCGAGTCAGGAATTCCTGCTTGTCCGCCAGTTCATACATCTGGTCACTCAGGAGTTGTACTTGCTCCTCGAGTCCCGTGATTCGTCGCGCCCCGTCCTCGTCCGGCTCTAGTTCCGGACGAGCAGCCTTTTCTGTGATCGCCTTCGCCACGGCATTAGCCACTGGCGAGCACACGAACACGATGAAGACTATGAGTAGGATCCATGTCGGCATCAG
This sequence comes from Gemmatimonadota bacterium, assembly GCA_039656095.1. GTDB lineage: Bacteria > Gemmatimonadota > Gemmatimonadetes > Palauibacterales > Palauibacteraceae > JARFPW01. The sequence goes on from JBDHMQ010000140.1 coordinate 3,581, forward strand.
TCGCTTCATCCCTTCCGGGCGCACTTCGAATCCTCACAATGCGTCCATACGTTATCGGACACCGTGCAGTTTCGGATTCGGCCGCCTCTACGGTAACGCCGCAGGTCCGCAGTTCCAACCGTGCGACTTACTTCTATAGCCCGTGAACCATTCCAATCATTCGGCGTCTACAGCATCGAACCAGTCCGCTCAGACTTCTGCGGGCACCCCAAGGTGGGTGGCCAGATAGCTACCCGTATGGCTGATCGCTGATGCCGCGACGGCTTCCGGAGTACCACAGACTACGACGGACCCACCTCCGGATCCTCCCTCAGGTCCCAGGTCAATCACATAGTCGGCGGTCTTGATCACGTCGAGGTGATGCTCAATGACGATCACCGTGTTGCCAAGCTCCACAAGTCGATGAAGCACCTCGAGCAGGATCCGGATGTCCTCGAAATGGAGTCCCGTAGTCGGTTCATCGAGGATATAGACAGTCTGGCCCGTACCCCGTTTCGACAATTCAGACGAAAGCTTGACGCGCTGTGCTTCGCCTCCGGACAGCGTGGTCGCCGACTGTCCCAGTGTGATATAGCCGAGCCCTACATCCGAGAGCGTCTGGAGGCGCGAGGCTACGCGGGGGATCAGGTCGAAGAATTCCCTGGCCTCACTCACTGTCATAGACAGCACGTCAGCTATGCTTTTCCCTTTGTACAGGATTTCCAGCGTCTCACGATTGTAGCGACGACCGCGGCACACATCGCAAGGAACGTAGACATCCGGCAGGAAATGCATTTCGATTTTCACCAGACCGTCGCCGCGACAGGATTCGCATCGCCCACCCTTCACATTGAAACTGAATCGGCCCGGTGTATAGCCACGGATTCGAGACTCTGGCAGGCGAGAATAGAGTTCCCGAATCGGTCCAAACACACCGGTATACGTGGCGGGATTGGACCGCGGCGTGCGCCCGATAGGACTCTGATCAACATCGATGACCTTATCGACCCACTCGACGCCTTCGATGTCGTCGTGGGCACCCGGAGCGGTCCTTGCCCGGTGGAGCTTGCGAGCAAGCCCGCGCCACAGGACATCCTCGACAAGCGTCGATTTACCCGAGCCCGAGACCCCGGTGACGGCGATGAACGTCCCGAGCGGAAACTCCACATCAATACCACGCAAATTGTGCTCTCGAGCGCCCCGAACGATCAGGCTATGGCCCTGCTTCGCGGACCGCCGCTGTTCAGGTACTGGAATCTTGCGATCTCCCCGCAAGTAGGCACCCGTCAGAGAATCCGGGTGATCCAGAAGGTCTGTCAGCGTTCCTGAAACGATGATCCGGCCCCCGTGTCGACCCGCTCCCGGTCCCATGTCGACGATCTGATCCGCCGCCCGGATCGTCTCTTCGTCGTGCTCAACCACCAGCACGGTATTGCCCAGATCGCGTAGGGTGTGAAGCGTTCCCAGTAACCGTTGATTATCGCGGGCGTGCAGACCAATGCTTGGTTCATCGAGAACGTACAGCACGCCGACGAGCCGACTGCCGATCTGGGTGGCCAGACGTATACGTTGGGCTTCTCCGCCTGCAAGAGTGTCCGCTGATCTTCCGAGAGTCAGGTATCCCAACCCGACTTCAACCAGAAAACGAAGACGATCAACGACTTCTTTGAAAATCGGTTCAGCAATTTCGGTGTCGAGACCCGCCCCCTCCAGATCGGTCGCTGTGCCTGCGAAAAACTCAAGCGCCCGTTCGACCGGCCACTCGACGATTTCAGCCAGGCCTCTCTCCGCTACTGTCACTGCTCGACTTTCCGGCCGTAGACGACCACCACTACAGTCTGCGCACGGACGCGCAGTCATGTATTCATGAAGCGATTTCCGAACTGAGTCGCTTTCGGTTTCATGGTATGTGGACCGGACGTATTCCAGGTACCCTTCCCAATCCAATTCTGAATCACCCTCTAGGACCGCTGTCCGTTGCCGATCGCTCAAACTGCCCCACGGCTGGTTCAGATCGAATCCATGTGTCAGAGCAAGCTCCGGAAGGATTACCCGCCGCAACCGCCCGGTCGGCACTCCCCAGGCTAGGAGCACACCCTCCAGTATCGATATACGGTCGTTTCCAATAACCAGATCCAGATTCGGCTCAAGCCGAACGCCAAGCCCGTCACAACCCTGGCAGGCCCCGTATGGCGAATTGAAGCTGAACTGTCGTGGCTCAAGCTCGGGAATGGTGATTCCGCAACTGGGGCAAGCGTAATGCTCGCTGAACAAGTGGGGGGCACCGTGACCGTCCGAGTCCTCGAGGTGGTTGACGACCTCGACGGCTCCATCGGCCATTCGAAGCGCCGTTTCAACAGATTCAGCGATTCGTTGCCGGGTATCTTCCCGCAACACAAGTCGGTCGACTACCACCGAAATGTCGTGATTCGACCGCCGGTTGAGTGCCGGTGGTTCGTTCAAGTCGATCAACTCACCGTCCACACGCGCCCGGACAAAACCGGCTTTCAACGAATTCGCGAACAGGTCTCGGAATTCGCCTTTCCGACCGCGTACAAGCGGGGCCAGGATTTCGATGCGACTGCCGGTCGGCCAGCCGGCAATCTGAGCGGCAATCTGGGTCGGTGATCCTCGGCGCACTGGCTGACCACACTGGGGGCAGTGTGGCGTGCCTGCCCGCGCCCATAAGAGGCGTAAATAATCATAAACCTCGGTAACCGTGCCGACGGTGCTGCGGGGATTTCGAGTCGTCCCCCGCTGCTCGATGGCTATCGCTGGCGACAGGCCGTCGATCTGATCAACATCCGGCTTTTCCATAACGCCCAGGAACTGCCGCGCATACGCTGAGAGGGACTCGACGACGTACCGACGCTGGCCCTCGGCATAGATCGTGTCGAAAGCCAGGGACGATTTACCTGAACCGGACAGACCAGTGATTACCGTCAGTGCGCCCCGCGGAATTGAGACGTCCAGATTTTGCAGATTATGCTCTCGCGCACCTCGAACCACCAGATAGCCCTCGGATCGGCTATCGGCGGTCATGAACTAGACTCCCCTCGCCACAGATCCTCGAGCGTTTCCCGGCTGCGGACGACATGAAAACTGTCGCCTTCGATCATGACTTCGGCGGGACGGGGCCGAGAGTTGTAATTCGACGCCATGACGAAACCGTAGGCACCAACATCTCGCACAATCAGTAGATCGGCCGGCTGAACGTCATGTAATGAACGGCCGGTTCCTATCACATCCCCCGATTCGCAGGTCGGGCCCAGGACATCCACCGTCGCCGAGCCAGCCATGGACCCGGACACCGGCTCTATCCGGTGCTCGGACCCGTACAGGGCGAAACGTGCGAAATCCGTGAATCCCGCATCACAGACCAGAGCAGGTACTCCATCGCGTTCACGGCGGTACAGTACCCGCGTCAAAAGGCAGCCCGCGCGCGCCATGATCGACCTCCCGGGCTCGAACCGGCTCAAGAATTCAGTTCCGTCCAGTCGTGTATCGACCCGCTGAACCAGCTCGGACGGATCCGGATCACGATCAGACTCGTAATCGACACCCAGGCCGCCACCCAGATCGAACTCACGGACGGGGGCTGAAGTCGTTTTCAGGAGTTCGGCAAGGTCAAGCAAGACGTCGAGCGCTTGATCCCACGGATCCAGTGTGTCTATGCCGGAGCCGAGGTGAACTGCCAGCACTTCCGGATTCAAACCTGGTGTTCCGGCAAGTCGATTCCAGATTCCGATGACATCCAGCGGCGCGTAACCAAACTTCGCATCCTTTCGGCCCGTCTCCAGGGAGGGGTGTGCGCCTGCGCGAATTCCTGGACGGACGCGGATTCCGATCCTGGTCGGGCGTGCCGGATCTGCCGCTTCGATCGCTGCGTCTACCTCATGATCAGCCTGAAGAACAACGAGTGCCAGGTCCGATCCGACCGCATCTGACACGACTTCAGCCGCCTTGGGAACCCCGCCCAGCAAAATTCTGTCGCGTGGGAAACCCGCCCGTTCCGCTCGTGCCCGCTCACCCGCAGTCGCCACTTCGATTCCGATTCCCGTACTTCTAAGTCGGTCTAGAACCGCAAGATTTGTGTTTGCTTTTGCTGCGAAAAAAATGCGCGAGGCATCACCTGCCGCATCCACCCACCGCCTGGCCGCGGTCTTAAGCGAGTCAGCCGAATAGATGTATGTGGGGGTTCCCTGCGATGCGGCGATTTCCTCCAGGATTCTCTGATGCGGACGACTCATCGAGGCACGAGAATCCGGCCAGCCAGCGGATCTATCTCGACTTCGAGGGGCGTCTCACCCCTCACCTGACCATCAACCTGAATCGCTACCGGAGGATCGGTCTCGATTCGCACAGATTTGGCCTGTAGAAAGAACATCCGATCGTCCCCGGCAAATCGCCGGGTTGCCATCCGCCATACGATCCCCGCCATGTCGGGCAGATGCCGAGGAGCGAATACGGCAATGTCGAGCAGGCCATCCTGGAAGTCCGTACGGGGTGCGACCATGACTTCCATGGGCAGAGATCCGGCACCGATCAGGCCGGCGTTCGCCAGCAAGACCATCGCAGCTTCAACTTCAACCACTTGATCGTCGGCGTGGATTATATATTTC
>JBDHMQ010000141.1:0-6757 GCA_039656095.1 Gemmatimonadota bacterium
GTGGTTCGATCGCAAGGTCGCCGTAGCACGCGCTTCCCGCTCGAAACGACTGATGACGGTTTGGCGTGTGGCCTCATCGTGACTGAGTGCCTCTGGTCGAATGAGTTTGATCGCGGCAGGCCTCACCAGCATGCGGTGCTCACCCTTCCACACTTCACCCATGCCGCCAACTCCGAGCCGCTCTGATATCCTATAACTTCCTATTTCCTGGGCCTTCCGAAGCCTTCGTCCGTATCTGTAGAATCCTTGCGAGATTACGAAAGCGACACCGGCGCACAGGTAGGTAGTGGTCAGGTAGTAGGCCAGAATCGTCCCCATGGGAACGTCGGCGCTCGTCGCGCCGGCTGACTTGGCCACGACAAAGACGAGCGGTCCCGCCGACGCCGCGATCAGCGAGGCCAGCAGGATCTTACCGGGTTTGTTAGGCGCGATGAGGGGAAAGATGATGATCCACACACACTCCCATGGAATGCCTACCAGGGCATTCGTGTCGTTGACTCGTCCCAGCCAGCCAGCAAATTCCCCAGGCTCAGAATACGCACCCCAAACGTTTACGACCGCTATACCGAATGTGCCCGCGACAAGGAACAAGAGTCCGAAATCCAGTACTTGCTCCGGTCGCAGCCGTCCGGATCTAGTGACAGCGTAGACCGCGAGCCCCAAGAGGATCGAGACGCTCGCAACCGTTGATGTGAAGTCTCCGAACGGACCGTTCGGCATGTCGGTCGGATTCAGATAATTCGACGGAAAGTAGGCGAAAAAATAGAGGGCAGAATACAGAAGCGCCGCGTGTCCAAGCCGCCGGGAAGCCTCGCGCAGAAGAGAGGCCGGGAGCCCTGTGCGCCGCCCTGTCCTGAGAATTTCGACTCCAGGTGTGGGCGTTTGGCCGAATGGTCCTGGAGACGATGTGCCGTTCAATTTCGCGCCTTCTGAAGGGGCTTCTAAGTGAACGCCAAAGTTACTATGACTGCACCGGGCGAGCGACTTGAGGGCGCCGGTCTTCAAGACCGATCTGAGCTTTCCGTTTACGTCCCCCTCTGTCCTTCTTGGTACCGATAATCAGGGTAAGGATTGGGGTGCAGCGATCCAATTTATCTGTTAGGCGCCTGGTTGACTTGGCCCACCGCGACAGATGAAATTCACGTTGGTGGATTGAATCCCCAGTTACTCGATCAGTCCTTCGATCGAGGCAAGGAGCTCTGCAGGATCATATGGTTTCTGCAAGTAGCCTTCGACACCGAATTCTATGACCTGCTTCTTGTGATCGTCATCCTGCATGCCAGTGAGCACGATGACAGGAATCGATTGGGTCAGATAGGATCTGCGTATCTTCCTCAGCACCGACAGACCACCTCCCCCGGGCAGCATGAGGTCGAGGATAATCAGGCTAGGGCGTAAACGCATTGCTGCCTGCATCGCCTGAACGCCATCTGCGACCCTGGTAACAGAATATCCTTCTGACTCCAGTCGTCTGCTCAGTAGAATCGCGATGTCATCTTCGTCCTCAACCAATAGAATCCTTCGCTCACCCTCCACGTGTACTCTCCTTTGACTCCCATGCCCTGTGATCCGAGACCTTGAACGGTAGCGTGAATGAGAAACAGGTGCCAATCTCGCCAGAAGGATCTACCACCAGTTTTCCGCCGTGTTTTTCTACGATGCGTCGGGAGATGGACAGCCCAAGCCCCGTCCCCTGAATTGGCGAGCCCGCACCTTCGCTCGACAATCTGCCGAAAGGCCTGAACAGCTTGTCCTTGTCCTTCTCCGGGATCCCCCGTCCTTCATCGTGAACGCCAATCCTCACTTCGGATGCGGTTTGATCGGTGGTCAGCCGAATCTCTCCGCCGGGGCCGTACTTGATAGCATTGCCCACCAGGTTCGCGAGAACCTGAAGAATCAGGTCGGCGTCGCAGTCCACTTCGTCGATTCTCTCCAAAAGGACGGAAGTAATTCGGAAGCCTGCCACAGCTGCAGACCGTCCAAAGTTGTCGATAGTCTCCCGGACCAGCACGTTGGGGTTCGCAGGTCTAATCCTGAGCGGCAGGGCGCCGGCTTCCAATCGCTGGAAGTCGAGAAAGCTGTTGATGAGGCGGGACAGACGGTCAATATTGCGCTTTGAGATGGCGAGGATTCCGTGCTGCTCCTCCAACGTCTCGCCGGCTTTTCCGTCCAAGACCAAATTGACACCCTCGGCGATCGCGGTTAGCGGCGTACGTAGTTCGTGAGAGACTACAGAAACAAGATGAGATTTCAGCTCGGCTGTCTCCAAGATGCGATCCTCTTCCAGCTTTCGGTCCGTGATGTCTCGCACGATTCCGGTGAACATCTGCTGGTTTCCTGCGTCCCATTCACTGACAGCCAGTTCGAGAGGAAACGTTTTCCCTCCCTTTCGCAGGCCAGTCAACTCCCTGATGGTACCGATGATCTTTGCTACGCCAGTCGCATGATAGCTTCTCAGATAGCCGTCGTGCTTCTCTCGGTACGGAGAAGGCATCAGAACATTGATGTTTTGACCAATAATTTCCTGCTCCTCATACCCGAACAAAGCCTCTGCTGCTGGATTCGCAGACTCGATGATACCGCTACCGTCGATCGTGATTATCCCCTCCACGGCAGTTTCCAAAACAGCACGAATTCGTGCCTCGGCAGTCGACAGAAGAAGGGTCCTTTCCTTGACCAGCTCCTCGACCCGAATGGCACGCCGCTGCAGACCGGCCAAGTAGTAAGCCAGGAGCAACGAGAAGGCCAGAAGGCCCGTAGCTGCAACCCAAGATAACCAGATATTGGTAGTCCATGAGGTTGCGGAATGTGTCGCAACGATCTGCCAAGTGTGATCGCCGACAGCCAGCTTCCTTGTGAGGCCCTCGTTCAGAACCGTCGAACCTGGACCGACCGCTGAGGAGACTGGGACACCGGGAGGTGCATACAGAAGACTGGGCTCCCCTGGGTCTGAGACGTCGAAGGCATATACGTCAACGTCTCCACCCTCCTCAGGCAACAGAGCCTGGATTTGATCACCAACCCGAAATACGCCGAGGATGAACCCTCTGAGCAATCTGCGCCTGTCCTCCAGCAGGTCTGCAACAGCGCCTCCCTCGTAGATCGGGAGAAAAAGAAGGTAGCCGTATTGCTGCCCCGTCTCCTGGACTAACGTAATTCGATCTGTAGCGGTTAACGTTCCGGAATCTCGAGCTCTTTGGAGAGCCGAAGCACGCGGCGGATTTGAGGCCAGATCGAAACCAAGCGCAGCCTCATTGCCGCTCAAAGGCTCAACAAAGTAGACGGGGAAGTATTCCGCTCGGTCTTTCGCGGGTATTGTAATCCCCGCCGAATCGAGCTCGGTGATACGGAATCCGAAGCCCAAGACCTCAGCCGCGCTCGATTCGCTAGCTGGGCGCTGGCTTCGTGAGATGCGGGGGATCCACTCCAGAGCTTGCAATCCCAGTTCTCTGGAAAACAATGGTTGTACGATGGTCTTGAACTGGTCGCGATTAATGGTCTCTGAAGCATCTAAGAAAGCCCCAACGGACTCGATCGCATGGGAACTCTCTTGTACGCCTATGTCTACAGTAAGAAGCAGGTTGCTCGCCAAACGCCGGAAGCGTTCTTCTGTCTGATCCCTCTCAAGAGTTGAGGTCCAGACGAAGAACACAATGGCACCAATCACACCAGCAATCGCGACGGCACCCGGAGCTGCCCGTTTTAATTCGGTCATAGTCATAAAACGGAGGGGCAGGGATTCGAACCCTGAAGCCCGTGAGGGCGCCGGTTTTCAAGACCGGTGCATTAGCCGTTCTGCCACCCCTCCAGGCGGCCCAAACTACTGCAGTGGCGGGCTGCGCTCCACCCGTCGCTGGATACCGAGCGCTCAGTCACGAGACTGGCATTGCAACCGCGATCCAGACAGTTTGATGCGACCGACGAATCACCTTCATGGGAGTGTTGAGTATGAGAAGCGTCCTGTCCACCATAGCCATGCTCGGGCTTTTGGTTCTAGCGCCGTCAAACTTGTCCGCGCAGGACATGGCAGCGATATGCTCCCGGCTGACTGATGTCGAGGTCGGCGAGTGGGCTACGTACGATGTTGACGCAGGAATCCAGCAAGGCACCATGCGGTTTGCCTTGCTGCCGGTAGGTGCCGCGGGTGGAGACGGACAATGGTTCGAGATTACGATGAACGTCGCCGGTGAGGACATGGTGATTCAGCTTCTTGTATCGAGTTGGCCGTTCGGCTCCGATGACATCGAGGGGGTCGTGATGAAACGGGCAGGGCAACCGGCCATGCGGATACCCGGAAGCATGCTCTCGATGATGCAGGGGCAGTTGAACAATCCTATCGCAGATCTATCGGAGAACTGCACCGGATCCGAGCTGCTCGGCATCGAGTCGGTCGACGTCCCGGCAGGCACGTTTGAGACGCACCACCTTCGGCCCGTAGATCAAGAACTCGGTCCAGGCGAAGTGTGGGTTTCGACTGAAGTGCCATTCGGACTGGTCAAGGGAGAGGGCCCCGACGGATCCTTGATCCTGGTCGATTCGGGGAGCGGAGCGACGTCCACGATTACCGAGACTCCGAAGGACATTCCCGGGATTCCAGGATTCGGGAACAGATAACGATCCTGCAAGTTGCGGCTGACGAAACCCTGTCAGGCAACTATCCGTAGGAGGCGGGTGAGTGGATTACTCTCGCAGGGAGGATTGACAGATGAGAAGTGTGCTGCTGGTTCTTGGCCTTGAAGTTGCCCGCCGCGTGCTCAAGAAGGTGTTGCGCGTCTGACAGTCAGGGGTGAACGACGACGGAAGTATCCAATGAGATGTCCATACGCAACGAGTGAAACACGCTGCAGTATTTTTCCAGCGAAAGATCGACGGCGCGTCTGGCTTTTGTCTCGTCGACGCCGATCGGCTGAGACTTCCACAGTCAGAGCCTCAATTTCTTGACGACCCTTCCGCAGAATGTCCACGACGTCGGCCGCCGCACATGAGGCAATGGCCTCAAGCAACAAGTTTACCGGTGATGTTCCCTGTCGGCTGTCCCCGTCGATCGCTACGACAGCGGTACCAGCCCGGCCTTCGAACCGTAATTCGTCAACCCAGTTCAGGGTGATCTGATTGGTGATGGTCTCTATAGCAGCACTCTACTTCTCAGGGTTGCTCGCGTTCTTTCCCGCTACAAGATCCGGACTCTGCCCTAACATAGCGCCTCATCTCGAATCGAGATATGCAGTTGATCGGACCCTCGTGCGCTCGCTTCAGTATTAATGATATCGTAGTCGGCCGCCTGAGGCCTACCAACTATCGCTCTTGAGAGGGTTTCGATGCGAATCAATCGCCGATTCTTGACTGTTGCCGGCGCGGCCGCACTCGTTTTGCTACCCACACGAATCGTTGGACAGGATCTTGAGGCGGCGTGTGTCGCCCTGGGAGACGGACCAGTTGGTAGCTGGACGGAGCATCGGGTCAGTACTGAATCCGGAATTATCGATTATCGATTCGCCCTCGTCACAAGCCGCGGAGCGACGTGGTACGAAATCGCGGCTACCAATGCGCAGGGTACGTCCATCCTCCAGTTAGAAGTACCGGGATTTCCTTTTCGTCCGGACCAGATCAAATCGGTTGTGACGAAAACTGGTGCGACTCCCGCGGTCTTCATCCCCGACGCACTGCTGCGCCAGTATCAAGGTACGGCCCAGTCAGGCCCATTTGCAGACCTCGAAACCCTGTGCCGCACCGCTGATGTAGTCGGTTCGGAGGACGTAACCGTGGCTGCCGGCTCATTTGTGACCACGCACCTTCGCTTCCCGAGCAACGGAAGCGACTTGTGGGTTAGCGCAGACGTGCCATATGGCATTGTGCAGGGTGAAATCCAGGGTCTGGGAAGCCTGGAACTCATGTCCTCCGGCGACGGAGCAACCGGCTCAATCACGGAGACGCCAATTTCCCTGCCCGGCTTAGGAAACTAGCACCCCCCCAACAGCTCCATCTTGGGTAGCCCGTGCATCTGACGTAGAATACGGGCGGACATCGCCGGGGGGTATTCGCCGCCCTGGCTGTCTCATGTGAATCATTTCCCCGGGAGGGAGAGAGCATGATCAGCCGCCGAAGGTTTGTGTCGTCTGTAGGGCTCCCCACGGCAGCAGCAGTTGCTGGGCTTCCAGTCGTACCTCGACTCGGACTTGCCGCCAATCACTTGCCCGCTCCGCGATCAGGATCAGCGCGCGCTATCGCAAAGGATGAAGACTTCTGGGCTGAAGTCGCTCAGGCGTTTACGGTCGACCGGTCGCTGGTCAACCTGAACAATGGTGGTGTAAGCCCTTCGCCCGCCTACGTGCAGGAAGCGATGAAGCGACATCTGGACTACTCGAATGAGGCGCCGGCCTATACGATGTGGCGCATTCTTGAACCGCAGCGGGAAGCTGTGCGCCAGCGGATGGCCCGGGAGTGGGATTGCGATCCGGAAGAAATTGCCCTCACACGGAATGCATCAGAGGGCCTTCAGATTTGCCAGCTTGGATTCGACCTCAAGCCCGGCGACGAAGTTCTCACGACGACCCAGGACTATGGTCGGATGATCACGACGTTTCAGCAGCGCGAACGTCGCGAAGGGATCGTCTTGAAGCAATTCAAGATTCCCGTACCTGCAGAGGATCCCGCCGAAGTGGTACGGCGATTCGAGGAGGCAATTACCCCGCGCACGAAGCTCATCCTCGTATGCCACATGATCAACCTTACGGGACAGATCTTGCCCGTACGGGAG
>JBDHMQ010000142.1:0-4875 GCA_039656095.1 Gemmatimonadota bacterium
GGCCCGACAATGCTGTCGACGAGGATCTAGTGACGATTACTCGAACAGGCCTCAACGTTTGGACTTACACATCGGCAACCGCGACAGCGACGAATCCGACCAACGCATTTCTCTGTTCCATGAAGATCAAGGGCAAACCGAGCACCGTGTTCGAGGGCGAATTCGATGTGTCACTTGGAATGACTCTTCGGGCTCAATTGCCCTGACGACCGCTGGACGAGGGGGAGGGCCTGATCTCTCCCCCTCGATTTCCCCCCCATCCCGCAATTCACCCCTTCTGCGCCGTGCAACATTCCATGAAACCGTCAGCGAGGGCTCGCGCGGTACCTGCCTCATCGATTGAAGGGTAGGGCAATGTTCACGAATTCACTGTACCGGTCGCGACGCATCCGGCTTCTTCGTGCGACCCCCGTGCTCGTTGGGAGCCTGTTCCTGTGGACTGCGTGCGACGCAACGGCTCCATCTTCTGAATCAGGGAATCCGCTCGCCCCGGAATTCTCTCACAAGCCCGGACATGGTGGCGGCGGTGGAGGTGGAGGTGGAGGCGGAGAACCGAGCCCTTCGACGGTAGTCACGTTCGCAGATCGGGCCGGCGACAACATCCGAAGCGACCTCGGTGGCAGCTACACGGATGGCACCTGTGGTGTCGTGGCCGACTTCAACCTGACCGACGCCCGACTCGATCCAGACGGCCAGTACAGGGGTAAAGACAAGCGCAAATGTGGTGATCCGAGAACGCTCACCTTCGAGTGGGATCAACCGGCCGATGGCGGTGCCACAAAGGCCACTCGCGTGGATGGCATCTTCATGAACATCGATGGTGTCGAGACCGAAACCGGTGTGGACGTGCTTCACAACGGCCAATTCAATCTCTGCAACAGGCTCGTTTTCAATCCGGACGACGGAGGCGTGCCGAACAACGGATCGGATCATCTGCTCGTGAGTTTCGACGACGGTGGCAACGCTGACCCGGCGGATGACACCTGGACCGTGCGTACCCAGCCAGCTCCGAACGATAAGGGCTACTGCGTGGGCGATGGCCGCCTTTGGCACATGTCATTTGAGATGACGGTTCAGCGGAAGTAGCAACGAAGTAGAAACCTACGTATCAAACTGCGGCGTGCCGGGGCCCTGCCAAACGGTGGGGCAAACGATGGAGATCCGAGGTGGGATCCCGCGAGCCCAAGCCCGGTGCGCCGCTTTGTTCGAATCAGACGCGCTGCGGTCGCTTTCGGTAAAGGTAATCCCGCTGTCTGCCCGCGGATCAACCCCATTGCTGCTAATCCTACGGCCTGTATTTTGCTGTGCTTAGTTTTCATCTTTGTCGCGCGATGAGTCGCGTGGCGCACAAACCATTCATTGTCGGAGACTCCGCATGCAATTCAGCAGTCCAAAATTCACCCACATCATGCTACTTGCTCTTGTGGCATTCGTATTTCCAGCATGTTCAGACGACGATCCTACCGGACCCGGTACCGATACAGGCCCGGGAGGCGTGACGATTTCCGATCTCGCCGGAACCTGGAACGCGACGTCATTCACGTTTACTCCGGCGGGCGGCGGTACGGCGGTCGATCTGATCGCCCAGGGTGGCTCACTCGTGCTCGCGATTCAGGCGAATGGAGATATCACCATTACGCAAACCGAACCAGGTGGTGCTCCGGTAGTGGACACCGGAAGCCTTGGCTTCGATCCAAGTGATGTGGATTTCATACTTCTTCAGATCGACGGCGAGCCAGGAACGGACCGCTTGGCCATCACGCTGACGGGTACAACGGCGATGACGCTGTTTGAAGCAGACTCGGAATTCGATTTCGATGACAATGGAACCGAAGACCCCGCTACTTTGACGATCGTTCTCGTCAAAACCTGATTCGTTTGTGACGCTCGGGGCCAGGAAGTCTGGCCTCGAGCGCATCACAGTCTTCTCGCCAACGCCTACCCCAACACCTCCTCAGGCTTCGACTCAAACGGATTCACTACAATCGTCCCATCCAGATCCTGGCCCGCCTGCAGATCTTCGGTGAGCAGATAGCGGCAACCGGACCGCCGGGCCGCGGCGACGATCGTCGCATCCCACAGGGAGAATCCATAACGATCTTCAATCTGCCAGGCGTCTTCCAGTAGCGCGCGGTCGACGGGAAGCGGATTCCAGGCACTCATAGTGCGGATGTCCGCGCGGGCGACCGATCGCTCCAGTCCCGGGTCCAGCTTCTTCGTCACGGTCACGTAGTACTCCTGCAGCACCTGGACGCTGATCCGCCCCTGCTTCGAATCCCACAGTGCCTGCATCCACGCCGTTGCGAGCAGCTGTTTCTCGGCCTCCGAGGCATCCCGGGCATACACAAGCACGTTGGTATCGACGAACACGCTCATCGAGACGACGGCCGATCGTGCAGTTCGTCTCGGGATGGATACTTACCGTCCCTCTTCAGTTCTTGTGGGCGCACGCTGGCATATGTCCTCGCCGCGGACTCGTAGGCCAGGTCTCGCTCCATGTGCTCATGCAGGAGGTCGCCGACCAGCTGAGAGACGCTCGTGTCGCGCCGAGCCGCTTCAACCCGCGCCCAGCGTGCAGTTTCGTCATTCAGGGTGATCGTTACGTTGCGTTTCTTCATAGCACGAATCTCGTGTAACACGAAGTTCGTGTCAATTCGTGTGAGCAATGGGTCCCTCCTCCCATGGGTTCGTCACCAGATTCTATGACCCCCCATCAACCCACTGTCACACCCCCTCTGCACATTTCTCTCTGACTACTTGGCCAGGGAGGCCCGATGAAAACCAATATCACTCTTGATCATGAACCGGTCGCTGACGGCGGCTGGTTGGTACGTGCGTTGCTGAAGGTCGAAGGCGAACTGCGGGAGCACAAAGACCGTGCGCCGCTCAATCTGTCGCTGGTGCTCGATCGCTCCGGCTCGATGGGAGGCGGAAAACTCGCGGCGGTGAAGAAGGCGGCCGCATTGCTGGTTCAGCGTCTCGATCCGTCCGACACGCTCAGCGTCATCGCGTATGACGACGAGGTAACGGTCATCGCATCTCCGTCCACGGGAGCGGAGCAGCCAAATCTCGTATCCGCGATCCAGTCCATTCGGACCGGAGGTACTACAAACCTCAGCGGTGGTTGGCTCCAGGGACGCCAATTCGTTTCGGATCACGCCAGCGAGGGGTCCGTGAATCGGATTCTTCTGCTGACAGACGGACACGCCAACGTCGGGATTACGGCTCCGGACAAGCTCACCGGTCTGTGCCGCACAGCAGCGGCTGATGGCGTGACGACCACCACGATCGGATTCGGCGTGGGTTATGACGAAGATCTGCTCACAGCGATGGCCGACGCCGGCGGAGGCGGCGCGTACTACATCGAGGAGCCAGACCAGGCACCGGCTGTGTTCGAGGAGGAGCTGGCCGGTCTGCTATCGATCGCGGCCCAGAACGTCCGTGTGGCGATCACGGTGGCCGATGCCACTGAGTCCTGCCGCGTACTCCATTCTTACCCCTCTTCATCCGAGGGAGATTTGCTGACCCTGGAGTTGGGCGATCTCTACGCTCGCGAACCGCGCCCTGTTCTGGCCGAGTTCCTGATGAAGCCTGCAGAAGACGGATCAGAACTTGAGGAGATGGATGTCGGGACGATCGTCGTAACGGGCGACGTCCTGACCGCGGACGGTGGGGTCGAGCAGCAAACGATTACGATTCCAATCCGGCTCTCGCCGGTGGAGGGCGGAATCGCGGTGCCCGAAGTCAGGCGGGAGCTGATCCTGCTCGAGGCAGTTAAGGAGCGCGAGAAGGCGCTCAAGGCAAGATCAGCGGGTGAATTCGAGGATGTGCGCATAAGCCTGGGCGGCCTGTCCGATCGTATGGAAGAGTTCGATCCGGACGATGCCGTGCTTCGGGAGGAGGCTTCCGATCTTCGCCGCATGGTCGCGTCACTCCACGATGATGTCGTGAACGAGAGCGACAAGAAGTACATGCGCTACCGGGCCCGATACTCATCCAGAGGTCGGCACGAGGCAGTTCAGTCGATCAGCCGGGATCTTTGGGACGAGAAGCGGGACAAGCTGGACCCGGACGATGGCGATGCTTAGAAGGCGCTAGTTCCCCCCGCGCGTCCGTCCGACCCCACTCGGCAGGCGCGCGTCACGCCACCCAGGCCGTCGTTGCAATGGCGGCGGCCGGGGTGCGCTTCTGCGATTGGAGGCAGACCATGCGAGCAGACTACACGATTCCCATCATCCGAACGGACGATCCCTTCGACGAGATTGATGCCATGATGGTCGATGTGTTCAAGGCCGTGGCGATCGGAGTCATCATCCTGTCGATCGTGCGCCCGCTGCTCAAGTTCGCCGGCATCGTGGTCATCTGCGTACTGGTGCTCTTGTTCGTGTAGGAAACAGATGTTGTTCGTGGCGGGCCTCGCCGGGGGTGCCGCAGGATCGCCTCCATCAACGGTGCTTTAGACTCACCGTCCGCCATCGTACGGCCTACCCCCGGTCCGGATCCTGATCATGCCAGTCCATTCCACCTTCTGAACCGGCCCCTCCTCCCAGCGTCCATCATACCAAACGGCCTTGAACGCATGGGGCGACTCACAGTGGAATCCCTGGATAGAGAAGTCGCTGCCCTTTCCTACTGTCTCCAGAGACACGCAGCTTTCGTTATCGTTGAATTCCTCGTCGTAGCTGTCGAACAGGTCAAACGAGCCATTGCTGAATTCGAGATCCCAGGCAGCATCAACAGCTTCCCGGATCCGCTCCTGCGTCTCAAAATCTTCCATCTGGTATCGGAAGTCGGCCGCCATTTGTTTTCGACTGCCGCCGGTGCCGAACACGATCATCAGCTGAGGGTCGTTAAACCCAATGATACAGCCTTGCC
>JBDHMQ010000143.1:0-5746 GCA_039656095.1 Gemmatimonadota bacterium
GCTACAAGCGCGATCACCTTGCTCATTGGACTGTACGTGTTTGTGAAGGCGGTGATGGCGGCCATCGGCCCGGGTTGAGCAATCAACACCCAGTTGGATTCAGGTGTTATCTGAAACGACGGGCGAAACTAGTGACGTCAACCAGCCGTAGGTAAAGCCAACAGGTGATTCACGTCTCCCGTCAGACCTTTTCGCGATCGTAGAATTATGTCACGCAAGAAAAAAATATTCATTGGCGTCGGGGTCTTTGCTCTCGTCGCTATCCTGATGATAAGGGCCGTCACTGCAGGTAGTGGCGATACCGTAGATGTGCGCAGCGAGGCTGTGGAACTACGCGACCTGGCCGCACGCGTGTCTGCCACCGGTCATATCGAGCCGAAGACATCGGTGGATATCAGCGCTGATGTTTCGGGCCGTATCGTGGAACTCACTGTCGAAGAAGGGGACGACGTCGATGAAGGCGAACTCCTCCTGGTAATCGACGATGCTCGGTTCCGCGCAGCGCTACAGCGGGCAGAGGCTTCCCTGGCGGAAGCCATGGCGCGCGAGGCGCAGGCTTTGGGCAATGCCGGCCAGGCCCTGCGCGATTGGGAGCGCATCCGTGAGCTCAAGTCCAGTCTGCCGGAAATGGTAACGGACACGGAGTTCGAGACCGCACGCACGCGGGCAGAAGTGCAGGCCGCTTTCCAGGAGTCGGCGCGACACGGAGTTGAGATCGCCCGGGCAAGTGTCCGCGAAGCTGAAGATCAGCTCTCCAAGACGGTCATCAGCGCTCCTATGAGCGGCCGGGTGACACGACTGAACGTCGAGCGCGGCGAAACAGCAGTCGTCGGAACCATGAACAACCCTGGTAGCCTGCTTCTCACGGTCTCTGATCTTTCCGTAATGGAAGCGGTCATTGAGGTGGACGAGACAGACATTCCGGACATCAGTGTGGGCGATTCGACAATCGTTCGCATCGACGCGTTTGGCGACCGGGAGTTCACGGGCCGTGTCACAACCATCGGAAACAGCTCTCTGCGCCCGAGAGCATCACTCGGCTCCGACCAGGCGATCGATTTTGAGGTCCGCATCGTCCTGGACGACACCGACGTGGAGTTGCGCACGGATCTGTCGGCAACGGCGGATGTGATCACTGACGTCCGGTCACAGGTGGTGGCAATTCCGATCATCGCGCTGACACTGCTTGATGCGGAAGAATTCGAGGCCATTCCGAATGAAAATTCCGAGCAGCAGTCTTTGGATGCAGGGAATGATGACGACGTAGAGGGAGTCTTCGTTATCGAGGATGGGCTCGCACGGTTTAGACCTGTGGACGTCGGGATCGCAGGCGACAGTTATTTCGAGGTCCTGAGCGGCCTCGACGAAGGTGTGATGATTGTATCGGGGACTTTTCAGGTGATTCGGGAACTGTCCGACGGCGACCCTGTTCGGGTGGACGAAGAGGAGAGTTCGGGGGGGGATGTACGCTCGGAACAGGAGAACGAGGATTCATGAATACCAGGGACATAATTATAGAGACCCACGGGCTCCGGAAGGAGTACGAGATGGGGTCGGAAACTGTCTACGCCTTGCGTGGCGTCGACGTTTCGATTGAACGAAATGAGTACATTGCCGTCATGGGACCATCGGGCTCTGGAAAGTCGACGTTGATGAATCTCATCGGCTGCCTCGACACACCCACGGCCGGTGAGTACCTGCTCAATGGTCAGGCAGTTCAGGGCCTCGAGGACGATGAGCTAGCCAGGATCCGCAACCGGGAAATCGGCTTCGTATTCCAGACGTTCAACCTGCTTCCGCGGGCGACTGCTCTTCACAATGTGGAGCTGCCGCTGATTTATGCCGGTGTTCCGGCAAAGGAGCGCAGCAAGCGAGCCGAGCATGCACTCGAGCAGACCGGTCTGGCAGACCGAATGGATCACAAGCCGAACGAATTGTCCGGTGGGCAGCGTCAGCGCGTGGCCATCGCACGGGCCCTGGTCAACGTACCGTCCATCCTGTTAGCAGACGAACCAACCGGAAACCTGGACTCCGTAACGTCGGCCGACATCATGAAGGTGTTTGACGAGCTTCACGACGCCGGTCAAACGATCATCATGGTCACCCACGAGCTGGAAGTCTCCGAGCATGCCGAGCGAGTGATCACCCTGCGTGACGGGATGGTTGAATCTCACGACGCGCAACGCGAGCAGCGGCCTGTAGTAGAGGTCTGACGCTAAAGTGAAACCTCTTGAGGGCATCGTCCTCGCTCTGCAACAGGTGTGGGCCCACAAGCTGAAGTCGGCCTTCACACTGTTGGGCGTTGTGATTGGAGTCACGTTCTTGATAGCCGTAATCACGGTCGTCGAGGGCATGAATCGGTATGTTCAAGACGACCTTGCCGGATCGATATTCGGGGTCAACACGGTCACGATCGTGCGCCGCAATCGGATCACCACGGGCCCTGAGTCGGAGAACGCACGACGAAGAGCTTCCCGCAACCCCCAACTCACGATCCGCGACGTTGAGGTCGTGCGCGCAGCAGTTCCCGATGCCTGGCTCCTGTCGTTTTATGAAGACAGAAACCTGCCCGAAGTGCGGAATAAAGAACTACGCAGACGAAATGTGCGCCTGATAGGAGGCTCTCCGGATCACGCCGAGCTGCAGGGAATGCCGATCGAGTTCGGTCGTGGGTTGACCGAGTTGGACGAGCGCCGCGGCCTCAGAAATGTCATCATTGGAGCAGGTATCGTCGACCGGCTGTTCCCAGACGAGTCACCGCTGGAGAAGGATATCCGCCTGGGGCCACACACATTCAGGGTGGTCGGAGTGTTTGAGCGACAGGGTGGAATGTTCGGCAGTATTCGGGACGCTGCCATTCTCATACCCTTCGCGACCTACCGTCAGAATTTCTCGCGAAGCAAGAATGAAGTTGACGCAATCAGCATTAAGATGCGTTCCGCTGAAGAACTTGAGGACGTTACGCTCGCCGTGGAGGCGGCGTTGCGCTCCGATCGAGGCCTTCGGCCGGGTGAAGAAAATACGTTCCATTTCGAGACGTCCGAGGAGCTCCTGGGCGCCTGGCGAAGCATTTCGAGGATCCTGTTTGCGGCCATTCCGGCACTGGTTGGCGTATCTCTTGTCGTCGGTGGAATTGTGATCATGAATATCATGCTGCTTTCTGTCGCGGGTCGAATCAAGGAAATCGGAGTTCGAAAGGCCATCGGGGCCCGTCGACAGGACATCCTGATTCAGTTTCTGGCGGAGTCAGCTACGCTCTCACTGCTGGGCGCCGCCATTGGTATCATGCTTGGGATAGGTCTTGGAGCAGTGGTTGACCGGATCTCGCCCTTGCCAGCTGCGGTTCCGATGTGGGCAATTGTGGTCGCATTATCCGTCGGCCTGTTCGTCGGTGTCGCGTCCGGCATCTATCCTGCCTGGAAAGCCGCGAACCAGGACCCGATCGTGGCGCTGCACAGTGAGTAGGTCACATGGAATGGGGCTGCTTCCCACGCTGCGCGAGGGCATCCGCATGGCCGTTGACTCGCTTGTCGCTAACAAGGTCCGCAGTGGGTTGACGATCCTTGGCGTAGCGATTGGAGTCCTGGTCGTCATGGTCATGGCGGCTGTTGTCGAGGGTGTGAACTCGAGTTTCGAGGACATCATCGCTGCAGCAGGGCCGAACACGTTTTACATCACACACGCGCCCATGGGTGGCGGTATCAGCGATGACACAGACGAGGAAGAAAACGAGTTCATGACGAACGAGCCGCTTGATCCGCGATGGACAAAGGAGCTCGAGCGGCTTCCGGAAGTTGAGCACGCAGCAGCGATGGCTGATCTGAGCGGAAATGGATTCAGTGCTTTCGCTGAAGGCAACGACGTACGTATCTCACTAGTCGCTGTGACTGCTGAATATCTCGACATGAGTGGCGGCACCATTATCGACGGGAGGTACTTCTCTGAAGTCGAAGACGACAGACGGACTCCTGTAGCGGTGATTGACGAAGCTGTTGCGGAAGATCTGTGGCAGGGGCGAGACCCCTTGCTCAAAACGGTTAAGCTTGGTCGTGCGAACGGACGCCAGTCGGTCTTTCGCACGATCGGGATTTACGAGGCGCCGGAGAGTCTGTTTTCGGGACTTCAATCCCACTTCGTGCTGATTCCTTTCTCGGCGGCCGACAAATATCTGCCCTTCTGGGATCGGCTGGTCAACTTCACCATTATCCCGGCCGATGGTGTAACGCTGGATGAGGCACTCGACGCGGTTCAGGGTCGAATGAGGCAGATTCGACGACTCGAGCCTGGTGAGGCGGACGACTTCGCCCTGATCACACAGGATCAGGTACTCGACTTCTGGGACCGCCTGACGGGTGTGTTTTTCGTCGTGATGATCGCCCTGTCAGGTGTCGGTTTGATGGTTGGAGGGATTGGAGTCATTGGGATCATGATGATCTCCGTGACAGAGCGGACGCGCGAAATCGGACTCCGCAAGGCGCTCGGAGCTCGACGACGTGACCTTCTGTTGCAGTTCCTGGTAGAAGCGTCCACACTTACAGCTCTGGGCGGCGCTATAGGGCTGACGACCGGAGGAGGTATCGCGTGGCTGGTACAGGAATTCACGCCTGTTCCGGCATCCGTGCCGCTGTGGGCCGTGGTCGTGGCTCTGCTGGCGTCGGTGTTAACCGGCGTCGGATTCGGTCTGTACCCTGCGGCGCGCGGCGCTGCAAAGGATCCGGTCGACGCTCTCAGATACGAGTAATCCCCAATCTCGGAGGGCTTGACCATGGCTGGTGACGGCCTCGACATTCTTGCGATCGGCAGCCACCCGGATGATGTGAAGTGCGCCGACCAGGGACACCGCACGGGAATTCTGGACCTCACTCGCGGTGAAATGGGCACGAAGGGCTCGGCGGAGTACCGTGCAACTGAGGCAACCAGGGCTGCAGAGATCCTGGGTGTCAACGAGCGGCGCAACGCAGACTTTCCGGACGCGGGTGTATTCAACACGCAAGCCAACCGGGAAACTCTGGTCACAATTTTGAGGGAGATGAGACCCCGAGTCGTAATCCTTCCCTTTCCGCGTGGCCGTCATCCTGACCATCGCGTGGGCTCAGAACTCGCCCGGGATGCGTGCTTTCTCGCTGGTTTGAAACGCTTTGGATCCGGCGAGCCATACCGACCAGGCAAGGTGGTTTATGCGGCAAGCTTTCGGGAAGATGCAGACAAGCCCACGTTCGTGGTCGACATCAGCGCACAATTTGAGCGCAAAATGGAAGCGATTCGCTGTTTCGCATCACAGTTTGACGATGCGATCAAGGCCGGTGAGGCCTTTCCGACCGGGCAACCGCTGTACGAATTGATTGAGACGCAGAACCGTCATTACGGCTCGTTGATCCGGCGGCCGTTTGGCGAACCGTTTGTTACGGAAGAGACGATCGAAGTAGACGATCTTGTTTCGCTCGGAGTCTCAACTTTTTGATTATTGATCGATTTCCCACAGATTAGAGCATATGGAAAACACGATCTATCTCGATCATGCGGCGGCGTCACCTCTCAGGCCTGAAGTCTGGGAGGCGATGGCCGCAGTCATTGGCACGGCTGATTTCAATGCCGCGTCCATGCACGCGTGCGGCAGGCAGGCGCAAGCAACTCTGGAGCAGGCACGAGCTGAAATCGCGAAGGTCGTCGGCGCGTCCCGGGGCGAAGTGTTTTTCACGTCAGGGGGTACGGCGTCCGACAACGTGGCGGTGCTTGGCTTCGTGCG
>JBDHMQ010000144.1:0-7156 GCA_039656095.1 Gemmatimonadota bacterium
AACATGGACGTAGAGTTGATTGCGCCGATCGCGATGGAAAAAGAGCTGCGTTTCGCGATTCGCGAAGGTGGCCGGACCGTCGGCGCCGGCGTCGTCACGGAAATCACGGAATAAATGCGAGACCTGATCACGCTCGAGTGCACCGAGTGCAAAGAGCGAAACTATTCGACGACGAAAAACAAGCGTATACATCCGCAACGTGTGGAGTATAAGAAATACTGCCCGCGCTGTAATTGTCATACGCAGCATAAAGAGACGCGCTGATGGGGCGGATGAAGGACTTTCAGATCTTCATTGAGGAAGTCCAGGCGGAGGTGAAACGCGTTACCTGGCCCGATCAGGTACAGGTGCGTAATGCCACTGCCGTCATCCTGGTATTCGTATTTATCCTCGCGATTATTATCGGAGCGATGGATGCGGTATTCTCAGCTACGGTGCGTGCAGTCGTAGGAGTCTTCGGTGGCTGAAATCATCGAGTCGCAGGATGGAGCGCACTGGTTTGCAATCCAGACGTACTCCGGACATGAGAACAAGGTTAAGACGCTTCTAGAGCGGAAAATTCAAGACCTTCCTGGTGAGCCGGGCGAGAAGGCTGTCAGGGAAGTCATTGTTCCGACTCGCGAGGTTGTAGAAATCAAGGGTGGCAAGAAGGTCCACCTGACAAAGAGGCTTTATCCGGGCTACGTGCTTATTCGCATGGAATTGAATCAGGACACGATGTTCTTGATTTCGAATACACCAAGCGTGATCAAGTTTCTGGGCGGCGGTACGAAACCACAGCCGCTTCGCCCGGATGAAGTAAACAAGGTGCTTGGGATTGCCGAAGAGCTCGAAGATCAGGGGCCAAAGGAAGAGATCCCATTCCACCCGGGTCAAGTGGTGGAAGTTATGGAGGGTCCCTTCAGCGATTTCAGTGGGACCGTAGAGGAAGTGTTCCCGGACAAGGGCAAAGTACGTGTCCATGTCAGTCTGTTCGGGCGGCCAACCGCCGTGGAATTGGATTACACGCAGTTGAAGGGATATTAGCGAGCGATCATGGCGAAAACTAAGAAGGTGATGGCTCTCATCAAGTTGCAGATCGCGGCAGGCCAGGCAACGCCGGCGCCTCCCGTGGGTCCCGCTCTTGGACAGCACGGGGCTAACATCATGGACTTCTGCAAGCAGTTCAATATGCAGACGGCTAATCAACCCGGAATGATCATCCCGGTTGTTATTACGGTCTATGTGGACCGCAGCTTTACCTTCATCACCAAGACGCCGCCTGCGGCTATCCTGCTGAAGAAGGAGCTTGGTCTTGATTCCGGATCCGCAGAGCCCAACCGCGAGAAAGTGGGAACGGTCACGCAGGAGCAACTGATCAAGATCGCGCGAATCAAAATGGAAGACCTGAACGCGAACGACGAGCTCGCAGCGGCCCGCATGATTGCCGGAACTGCGCGTTCGATGGGAATCGAGGTGGCGGACTGATGGCGAGACACGGCAAGAGCTACTCAGACGCCGCGGCGACGATCGATCGTACAGTACCGACGACGCCTTCTGCTGCCCTTGAGCAGGTGAAAGAAGCAGCATTCGCAAAGTTTGATGAAACGGTTGAGGTCGCTGTACGGCTGGGTGTGGATCCAAAGCATGCCGACCAGATCGTCCGCGGGACGGTCATTCTTCCGGCCGGTACAGGGCGGAAGATGCGCATCCTGGTGCTCGCACAGGGAGACAAGGCGCGAGAGGCCGAAGAAGCTGGTGCAGATTACGTTGGTACCGAGTACGTAGAGAAGATCGAAGGAGGCTGGCTCGAATTCGATGTTGCGATTGCGACGCCGGATCTGATGCGTGACGTCGGCAAACTCGGGAGAATTCTTGGTCCCCGTGGGCTGATGCCCACCCCGAAGGCTGGTACAGTGACGGCGGATGTGGGGCGCGCGGTGTCGGAGGCGAAAGCGGGTCGAATCGAGTTCCGCGTCGACAAGTTTGGTAACCTCCATGCACCGATCGGAAAAGTCAGTTTCGATCTTTCTAAACTCGAAGCAAACCTCACGGCGCTGATGGATGCCGTGACACGGGCCAGGCCGTCCGCGGCCAAGGGTGCCTACATCAGGAGCGTGACGGTGAGCAGCACGATGGGGCCAGGTGTCCCGATCGACCCGTCCATTTATCGGTAACCGACGAGACACTTCACGATGCGAATTGAACAGAAGAAGCAGATAGCTCAGGAGATCGCCGCAAGTCTTGCTGATGCTGACACAATATATCTTACGGATTTCACCGGGCTTGACGTCGATGCGATGGGCGAGTTGCGTGGTCGCCTGCGTGAATCGGGGGCAAGTCTGCGAATCGTAAAGAACACATTGACGATTCGGGCTCTGGACGGCCTTGATCTGCCGGACCTGAAGGAACACTTAACGGGTCCCACGGGTCTTGTGCTTGCTGGTGCTGACCCGGCTGCGCCTGCGAAGGTGATGCGCGACTTTGCCAAGGACCACGACGCGCGCCCTGTCGTAAAGGTCGGTGTCGTAGATCGACGCACGGTCGGGCCTGAAGAAATCAAGTTGCTGGCGGACCTGCCACCACGCGATGTGTTGCTTGGTGGTATTGCGGGAGCCCTTACGGCTTCTGTCTCTGGCATAGTCGGATCACTGAACGCGGTCATCAGGGACATCGCGTTGCTGGTGGAAGAAGTTGCAAAGAAGGGCGAACAGCAGGACTAAGCCTTCGGATCGGGAGTTGGGAGCGGACCGGCAATGCCGGGGCCGGCTCGTGGAAACGTTACATCGATGCAGGGAGTACTCGAGAGAATGAGCAAAGTAGACAAGCTTCTTGACGACATCGGATCGCTGACGGTACTGGAAGCGGCCGAGTTGAAGACGAAAATGGAAGAGACGTTCGGCGTGACAGCGGCGGCTCCCATGGCGGTAGCGGTTGCAGGCGGCGCGGCAGGCGGCGCTGAGGCGGCCGAAGAGCAGACCGAGTTCGACGTGGTCCTGACAGGCATTGGCGACAAGAAGATCCAGGTGATCAAGGTTGTCCGGGCAGTCACGTCCCTGGGCCTCAAGGAGGCCAAGGATCTCGTGGACAGCGCACCTAAGGCTGTCAAGGAAGGCGTATCCAAGGAAGAAGCTGGGCAGATCAAGGCTCAGCTGGAGGAGCAGGGAGCCACCGTCGAGGTGAAGTAGTGACGCACGGGTCCGCCAGGTGGGCGGTGCCCGTGTCACTTTTTCAACTTGGACGGCGGCTGGAATGCAGAGATTAGCACAAACAAAGAAGTCCGCGCTTGCACGGCGCCCCGAATCCCATAGCGAGCAAATTGTGTTCGCCAGGGTCGGGGCTTCGTGCGCTTCGTATCCGGCGTACCCAAATCGGCTCGGATCATCCAGGTTCCGGTCGAGAGTATGCCTTATCGCATCCGCAGGAGTGATTTAGCCTTGGCGACATCGAATAAGAACGGCTCCATAGTCTCCTTTGCCAAACTCGGCGAGAGCAAGTCGATGCCCCACTTCCTCGAAGTGCAGTTAGAGGCCTTCGACCGGCTTCTGAAGCCAAGCACAAAAGAGGAGCGCCCCGACGTTGGGCTCGAGCGTGTATTTAACGAAATTTTCCCCATCACCGATGTGAACGAAAATTTCTCGCTTGAATTCGTAGCCTATACGCTTGGGGAGCCGAAGTATTCGGTTGAAGAGTGCATGGAGCGTGACATGACGTATGCGGCGCCGCTCAAGGCGACGCTGCGGCTCGTGGTGTTCGAACGCATAGGCGAGGACGGAGAAAAGCGCCCGGCAGACATTCTCGAGAAGGAAGTCTACCTTGGCGACCTGCCGCTAATAACGCATCAGGGAACGTTTGTAGTAAATGGTGCCGAGCGCGTGATTGTCAGCCAGCTTCACCGTTCACCAGGCGTGGTATTTGAGGAAAAGACACATCCGAATGGGACGCGGCTGTTTTCAGCGCGCATCATTCCTTTCCGAGGATCCTGGGTGGAGTTCACGCTCGATATCCATGATGTGATTCACGTCCACATCGACAAGCGAAAGAAGTTTCCTGCTACAGCATTGTTGCGCGCCTTCGGCTATGGGACGGACTCAGACATTCTGGACCTGTTTTACGAGCGTCGGAATGTGGAATTGGCCGGGTTGGAAGAGGAGAACCGTGCAGCTCGTCGTGAAGTAATCGGGACGATGCTGGTCCGATCCGTTCCCGATGATGCCTACGAAGGCGAATTCGGCAAAGCTGCCTCGATGAAGGTTGCCAGCTTTGATCCGAAAGACATAGAGAATCCGGCGTTTCTGGCCACTGACGTCAAACATCCGGAATCCGGAGAATTTCTTGCCCTGATGGGTGAGCAACTTGATGATACTCTGCAGCGCAGGTTCATTGAGGCGGGCGTAGACAAGATCAGTGTATTCAGCGATCCGGAAGTTTTTCTCGGCCGCTGCAGCGAAGAAGTAACAGAAGAGTTGCTCGACAGGTTGATCCGGGCGGAAGTGTCAGGTATTGAGGTCTACTCCAGCGCCGCGTTTATCGGGGTCAAGGGCACGTATGAAGATCTAACCAACCGTCGTGACTGGAGTGTCCAGCCGACCTTAGCCGGTGACGTGGTCGATCCGAAGACGGGCGAAGTACTGGCCGAAAAAGGAGGCGAGTTCACGCCAGCTCTGTTCAACACGATGAAAGAGCGTCGCGTGCGCGATGCGCTCGTGTTCACTGGCGGACCGCGCGGAGAATCTCCGCTGATCAAGAACACGCTGGCCAAAGACCCGACCAAGGGCGAGCGGGACGCGCTGAACAACATCTATTCACTTGTCCGACCTGGCGAAGCTCGAGTCGGGCGACACAAGGTGAATCACCGGCTCCGGGATATTTATCGGCTACTGCAGTTTGACGTTCCGACTGCTGATACGACCGTTCTGGCGCCCTCCGATTTTGTGGCGATCGTTCGTTGCCTTATCGAGCTGCATGAGGGTCGCGGATACACGGATGACATCGACCATCTCGGAAACCGACGGGTGCGGTCAATTGGCGAGCTGATTGCCAATCAGTTCTCCATCGGGCTGTCGCGCATGGCGCGGCTGGTCCGGGAGCGGATGTCGATCAACAGCGATCCCGACAAGATGTCCATCGATGATCTGGTCAATGCGCGCACGGTGAGTGCCGTAATCCAGGCCTTCTTCGGGAGTTCGCAGCTAAGCCAGTTCATGGATCAGACGAATCCGCTTGCCGAATTGACGCACAAACGGAGACTGAGTGCGCCCGGACCAGGCGGACTGAGCCGCGAGCGGGCGGGATTCGAGGTTCGGGACGTTCACTATTCGCATTACGGCCGGATGTGCCCGATCGAGACGCCCGAGGGTCCGAACATCGGTCTGATTACGTCGATGACGACTTTTTCGCGGCTAAATGAACTGGGATTCCTTGAAACGCCGTATCGACGTGTAGTTGAGGGCAAGGTGACCGATGACGTCGTTTGGCTGTCGGCGTCTGACGAGGAGGACTATTCAGTTGCCCAGGCAAACGCACCGTTGAATCCGGACGGCAGCTTTGTAAAAGATCTTGTTCTCTGCCGGCATCGGGACGACTACCCACTTCTCCCGGCAGAAGACATCGAGCTCATGGATGTAGCGCCGGCCCAGCTTGTGGCCGTGTCGCCAGCCCTGATCCCATTTCTTGAGCATGACGATGCGAACAGAGCTCTGATGGGGTCGAACATGCAGCGGCAAGCTGTGCCACTGTTGTTCCCGGACGCGCCACTTGCCGGAACTGGACTGGAAGAAAAAGCTGCGGCCGACTCAGGCGCTGTTGTGGTAGCAAATCGCTCAGGTACGGTACAGAAGGTGACGGCGGAAGAGATCATCATTGATACCGGAGCTGTCCGTGGCAAAGCCGCGGATGCGCCGCTTGCCCGCCTTTCACAGTACGACCGGTACACGCTCAAGAAATTCTGGCGTACGAATCAGGACACAGCAATTAATCAGCGCCCGATCGTAGAAGCTGGCCAGAAAATTACGGACGGCCAGGTATTGGCCGACGGAGCGGCGACCGACCACGGGGCGCTCGCTCTGGGTCGAAACGTGACGGTAGCGTTCATGCCCTGGTACGGTCACAACTTCGAAGATGCGATCGTGATCAGTGAAGCACTCGTTAAGAGCGATGCGTTCACATCTGTTCATATTCAGGAGATGGAACTGCACGTCCGGGACACGAAGCGTGGCACCGAAGAGGTCACCGCCGAAATTCCGAATGTGTCAGAGGAAGCCCTCGTAAACCTGGATGAGCGGGGCATCATCCGTATCGGAGCATCGGTGAAGACCGGCGACATTCTCGTCGGAAAGATCACGCCGAAAGGCGAGACGGAGCTTTCACCGGAAGAAAAGCTGTTGACTGCGATCTTTGGTGAGAAAGCCAAGGATGTGAAGGACAGTTCGCTGCGTGTGTCCCCAGGTGTCGAGGGCACGGTAATCGACGTGAAGATTTTCTCGAGGCATATCGACGATCCGCTGCTTGAACGTGAGCATGGAGATCGGATCGGGAAGCTGCGAGAGTCAGAGCGGGAGGAAATCTCTCGCATCGTTGAAGCCCGTGACGAAGAGCTACGAGTCGTTCTCGAGGGGCAGACCGTCGCGTTGTTTCTCAAGCGCGGAACAATCGAGGCATTGCTCAAGGAAGGCAAGAAGCTCAGCCAGACGGTACTCTCTGATCTCGATTTCGGCGAGCTCGACCTGAGTACCATGAAAGTCAAGAACGCCGCCGCCAGCGAGAAGGCGCGGAATATCATTGACGAATCGAGAAGCCGGGTTGAGCGAATTCGTGAGCGAACCGAAGAAGCTATTGACCGGGTATTCCAGGCCGATGAACTGTCGCCTGGGGTTGTTCAGCTTGTAAAAGTCTATCTGGCGGAGAAGAGAAAAATCTCGGTCGGCGACAAGATGGCTGGACGACACGGCAACAAGGGCATCATCGCCCGCGTCGTTCCGGAGGAAGATCTTCCGATGCTTCCCAATGGCGACCCGGTGGACATCGTACTAAACCCACTCGGCGTACCGAGTCGGATGAACGTCGGTCAGGTGCTGGAAACGCATCTGGGATGGGCGGCTTCGCAGCTCGGATTTCGGGCCCAAACGCCAGTATTCCATGGTGCGACCGAGCATGAAATTGGCGCTCTGCTGAAACT
>JBDHMQ010000145.1:0-4801 GCA_039656095.1 Gemmatimonadota bacterium
CGATCGAATTCGCTGAAGGGGAAAGCATCCGGACGGAGCTGAGCCACAAGTATACGCGGCGTTCGGTCGAAGCCTTGCTCGAGGCCGGAAATCTGACACTGGACATGTGGGAGAAGGATCCTGACGGCCGATTTGCCCTGGGGCTGGCACGCCGCCGGTGAGTCGGTTTGATCCGTCGGTCTTACAACTCGACATCCAACGGCTGTTTGAACCACCCGTCTCGTCACCTGGAAATACTCTCGGCCAGGTCGGGGTCGAAATTGAGCTGTTTCCGCTTGATCTCCGCTCGGCGGATGGACCGGAACCGGCCGATATCTCGGGCCAGGAACTCCTCCAACAACTTGGCGCTGACTCGCCCGGCGGTGACCGCACGGGTCGGTTCAGCTTTGAGCCCGGTGGTCAAATCGAATACAGTACTCCGGCAGTCACTTCGATTGCGGAGCTCGTCACGGACGTTGCCAGATCCATGGATCCGCTATGCGCAGCCGCTCTGGATCAGGGATTGATGCTGGCGGCTTCAGGACTCGCTCCCTGGTATGGTCCGGAATCCGTTGGCCTTTGCAACCCGACAAGTCGCTACCTGGAAATGGATCGCTACTTCCGTCGGCATGGTCCATGGGGAGCCTATATGATGCGGCTGACAGCGAGCATGCAGGTGAATCTGGACCTGGGTGATCTTGATACGGCAGCCACCCGCTGGCGCGTAGCGAACGCATTGAGCCCGATACTCACGGCCGTATTTGCGAATTCGGCGGCCGACCTTCCCGATGGAACACCGGTCGCGAGTGGACGAGCATGGGTATGGAGCCAACTGGATGACAGTCGAACCGGTATCGTAGGTCGCATGTCTGGTAACGTGCCGCCATGGGCTGAGTACCTGACGTTCGCGCTCACGGCGCGGGTGATGTTCGATCACGAGATGCGGCCCATCGAGAAGCCCGGGGAACCGGATAACGCGGTACGATTCAACGACTGGTGGATCGAAGAGGGAGAACACGGCCCTGTCTTGGAGGATTGGCATACTCACCTGACGACGCTGTTTCCGGATGTGCGTCCAAAACGATGGCTGGAGATCAGGGCGATCGATATGCCAATGCGCCGCTGGTGGTCGGTACCGCCCACGCTTCTCTCGGCATTGCTGTACGATGAACAGGCGCTCCAGGAGATCGAGGAGCTATTCGGTGCGGGTCAGTATGGGGACACCGATGACTTATCTGCGGCGGCTTTTACGGCAGGACTCGCGGATCCACAACTCCAGGACCTGGCAGCAGCCTGCTTCGACACGGCCGAGGCGGCCATGCGACGTTTTCCCGCCGGCTGGTTCGGCCGTGAGGCACTCCTTGCCATGTCCGCTTTTCGTGAACGCTATGTGGAGTCCGGCATGACCCAGTCCGACGAATCTCGTGCCGCCGGACTGGTGACGATGTTGAGGCCATGAACGCTTCCTACAGCTGCTTCACTTCCTCCACGATCTTCGTGAGCGTGTCGGCTGCATCGCCGAAGTACATCATCGTATTGCGGGCATAGAACAACTCGTTGTCGATTCCGGCAAAACCAGCGCTCAGGCTCCGCTTCAGGACGACACAGTGCTTCGCCCGATCTACCTCGACGATGGGCATGCCCGCGATGACGCTCGCCGGATCGTCCCGTGCCGCCGGGTTCACGGTATCGTTGGCGCCGACCACAAGGCAGGCGTCGACCGACTGGATGTCGGGGTTCACGTCGTCGATTTCGTAAAGTTGCGTGTACGGAACATTCGCCTCAGCCAGGAGCACGTTCATGTGCCCGGGCATGCGGCCGGCAACCGGATGGATGGCGTAGCGCACCTGAACCCCACGAGACTCCAGCTGGTCAGCCAACTCGCGCAGCTTGTGCTGGGCTTGAGCTACGGCCAACCCATAACCGGGAACGATGACCACCCTGGTCGCGTAGGCAAGCAACATCGCAACGTCTTCCGCCTCAACGGAATTCACGTCTGCCTTCGTCCGCTTCTCACCACTCCCGGCTTCAGTCTTGGGAGCCTGGCCAAAAGCGCCAAATATGACGTTTGCAAGGGAACGGTTCATCGCCTTGCACATGATCCGTGTGAGGATCAGACCGGAAGCGCCCACCAACGCACCACTGATGATCAACACGTTGTTTCCGAGCGCAAAACCCGCTGCCGATGCGGCAAGGCCCGAGTACGAGTTGAGCAGGGATACGACGACAGGCATGTCGGCGCCCCCGATGGGGATGACAAGCAGCACGCCAAGAACCAGTGCGCCAACCCACAGGCCGTAGTAGAGCAGGGCCATGGGATCGGATAGTGCCAGGCTGCCGGCCCCCGGATCAATCACAAGCAGCGTCATGGCTGCCAGAATCGACAGGAATATCAGGCCATTAACAATCTGCTGCATTGGATAGGTGACGGGCTTCTCGGTGACGATACCCTGAAGCTTTCCGAACGCGATAAGGCTCCCCGAGAACGTCACGGCGCCGATCAATGTACCGGCCATGATCGCCAGGGAAGCGTCAAGCTCCGGAATTGGCGTGGAGCCGGTCTGGTAGCGCAGGAATTCAGCGGCGGCAACGAGCCCGGAGGCAAGTCCACCCAGACCGTTGAATATCGCCACCATCTGCGGCATGTCGGTCATCTTGACGACCCGAGCCATCACCATGCCGATGAGGGAACCGACAATCAGGCCGACCACGATCCATTCGAAACTCAAGATGCTCTTGTCGAGCAGTGTCGCGACGATGGCAATCAGCATCGCAATGGCCGAAAGCATGTTTCCCCGGCGCGCTGTAGCTGGAGAACTCAGCTTTTTCAGGCCGGAAATGAACAGGACTGCGGACAGGAGATACGCGAGCTGAATCGTCAGTTCAATAGCACCCATGGGTCAGCTCGCCCCGCTGTCGCGCCGGAACATCCGGAGCATGCGGTCGGTGACCAGGAAGCCACCGATGACGTTGACCGTGGCCGCAACCAGAGCAACGGTCCCGATGATACTGAACAGCAGGCCTTCGCCCAGCCCGGCGATGACCAGCGCACCCACGATGCTGATGCCGGAAATAGCGTTGGAGCCGGACATCAGCGGCGTATGCAGGGTCGGAGGCACCTTTGTTATGACTTCGAATCCCGTAAACATCGCGAGAACAAATATATAGACGCTAACCAGAATTGTACCGGTCATGCTTCGAACCTCACCTTTCCATCGTGCGTAACGACGCAGGCTTCGAGAATCGGATCGTCCAGATCGATGTGCAGCGCGCCATCTTCACCGGTGGCATGCTCGATCAGCGCGGACAGGATTCTGCCGTACATTTCACTGCCATGCACGGGAAGAGACGCCGCAAGATCCAGCGGCCCCATGATGGATACTCCGTGACGCTGGACGGTCTCACCGGCCACGGTAAGCTCGCAGTTGCCACCCGCCTCTGCAGCGAAGTCGACGATGACAGAGCCGGCGCGCATTCGCTGCACCATGTCTTCGGTGATCAGCCGCGGGGCAGGGCGTCCCGGCACCAGGGCTGTCGTGATGACCATGTCTGAGGCGGCGATGTGGTCGCTCAGCAGTTGCCGAATCAGTTCCTGGTCCGCTTCCGAAGCTTCCTTTGCGTATCCGCCCTCAGTTTCGGCGTCCGCCTCCACCTGACTCCAGTCGACGAATTTCGCGCCCAGACTCTCTACCTGCTCCTTGACCACAGGACGGATGTCGAACGCCTCAACAACTGCACCGAGGCGTCTCGCCGTTGCGATTGCTTGAAGGCCGGCAACGCCTGCCCCCAGCACGAAGACCCTGGCCGGAGCCATCGTGCCCGCCGCAGTAGTCAGCATCGGAAAGAACTTGCCAAGCTCGTCGGCCCCTCTGATCACTCCTGTGTAGCCGGCTATCGTGCTGAAAGCCGACAACGCATCCATCCGCTGTGCCTTGGTCGTGCGGGGGACGAGTTCAAGGGCTACAGCCGTGACACCCTGCTCGGCGAGGCGGCTCAAAACAGGCCCGCTCTTGAACGGTTGGAGCATTCCCACGCACAGTGCGCCAGCCGGGATCGCCTCGGTCTCGTCGAACCCGTCATCCCGTACCTGTGGTGCGTTGATTTTGCCGACAACATCGGCACCTCGGAAGAGCTCAGTCGGGTCGTCAGTAACGGTTGCCCCTGCCTCCCGGTATTGATCATCGGTGAACGAAGCAGCCAGTCCAGCACCGGCCTCCACCGCGACTTCTGCCCCGCCGGTCACCAGCCGTTTGACGGCGCCCGGAGCCATGGATACGCGCCTCTCAAATGGCGCACTCTCTTTGGGAACCACGATCCGCATGGTGTCCTCGCAGCTTTATGTTTGGAGTCTTAAATTTCTTGACACGGCCAGAGGCATCGGTAGCTTGATGCGAGCCGGACGCCGCCAAGGGTACCGCGGGGTGAGGCATTCCGACAGGTCCAACCATGGAGGCGCAACGGAGCGTCCATTCACGTCCCGACAAACCACTGTCCGGCACTCGACGAGGTCCTCATGCGGGTATCACGATTTGCAGTCTTTGTTGGCCTGTTTACCGTCACATTTGGCGTTACCGAGGCCGCCGGACAGGCGACTAACTCCGAGCAAATAGACCGGGCGCTGCTCGCGGCTCCCGAGACATTGCGCGGGGGTGCCACAGTACTCGGTTATGGGGGTGAGGCCCGCGCCGGCGATCCGTTGACCGTGCTACGCGCCGGTTCGAATCATGTAATCTGTCTGGCCGACGATCCCGATCGCGAGGGGTTTCACGTGGCCTGCTACGATCAGAGCCTCGATCCGTTCATGGTGATCGGACGTCGGATA
>JBDHMQ010000146.1:0-4799 GCA_039656095.1 Gemmatimonadota bacterium
GACGAGCAGGGAGGTTTCACCATGTGGGGCGACCTCTGGAACGGCACCTGACTCCACGGCAACGATTGGAAGGCCGTGGGACATCGCTTCCAGGAAGACGATTCCGAAACCTTCATGCAAACTGGGAAGGCAGAAAACAGAAGCACGTGAATACTCGTCACGCAGAGTGTCGACCGAGCAGAGCGACTTGAGGAAGCTCACGCTGTCCAAGACTCCAAGTTGCTCGGTCAGTCGGTAGGTCCTGGCCAGCTCGGGTCCGTCTCCGATAATGCGAAGTCGAACGTCCGGTATGGCGGCCAGCAGGTTCGGCAATGCCCGGATCAGGCTTGCGGTGTCCTTCCGCCGGTACTGTCGTGCTACCGATAAAATTATCGGACTCGGGTTTCGCCTGAGTAAGGGTGATTCATCCGGGTGGGTCCCCACGATGTCTTGATCAAAACCCTCCGGAGCGAGCCGAACCGAACCAGGATTGAGGTGGTAGGCCTCGATCGCCTGTCGCCGGCTGTACTCGCTTGTCACGAACACACGGTCGGCTGAACGGGAATTTTTCCCCTCCAGGGTTGACCAGAGTCCGAACAGCAGGCGAGCCCAGCCTGCCTCGAATCGACGCTCATCTGCCGCAACGCCCTTGAGAGCGACCACAAACCGACCGCCTGGATCGGGCGGGAGTGACCAGCCGTCGCAATCGAATCCTACAATGACGTCGAATTGGCTGGCCATGTGCGCAACCCGCCGTTTCAGCGTGAGGTTAAAAACGACACGAGTGAGGACCAGCGACCGGGATACGAAGCGAGGACGCAGGAAGTCCACGGAATGGCCGAGCGAGCGGAGCCCACCGGCGAGCCCTGCGATAGCGACGGCCGAACCGCTGCCCTCGGCGCGGTCTTGAATCCAGGAGTCAAGGAACAGGAATCTCAGGCGGCGGGTCTCCCTGCCTCAGCTGGCGTATGCTCTATCGAATTTGGCGGCCAGCACGAAATCACTCTCGGTAAGCCCATCGATTTTGTGCGTCCAGATCTCGACGGTGGCTCGGCCCCATGCCAGGTGAATGTCGGGGTGGTGTCCTTCGGTCTCGGCGATTTCGCCCAGCGTGTTGGTGAATCCAAGAGCCGACGAGAAGTCCGAAAACTTGAATTCGCGTCGCAAATGGTGCCCGGTAATGATTTCCCAGTCTCCATCCAGGAGACCTAGAAGACGCTCGCGTTCGGCCCTGGGAAGCGGCGGGACTCCACCACGACACGGGATGCAGGACTGTGTAGCCAGGTCTGTCATTCGAAGTGCCTCAGACTCACATGGACTCCGCGAGCACAACGCGATCACGGCCGGTCCGCTTGGCGGCATATAGCGCATCATCGGCTGCCTTCATGAGCTCTTTCGGATCCTGTCCGTCCTCGGGGAAGAACGCGATACCGATCGAGGCTGACAGATCGATGTCCGAATCCGGAATTCCTTCTACGCTGAGGTGCCGAATGCGGTCTCTGACACGTTCGGCGATAGCCACCGCGAGGGAGCGGTCACATCGTAGCAACAGCAAGGCAAATTCCTCGCCGCCCAATCGCGCCGCTCGGTCACTGTCGCGTACGGATTCTTTCAATGCAACGGCCAGAAGCTCCAACACGCGATCGCCGACATTGTGGCCAAATTGATCATTGACTGCCTTGAAGTGATCGAGGTCCAGCATGATGAGCGCAACCGTCTCCTGATAGCGGGCCGCTCGCACAACATTCTCGCCCAGCTGCCGAATGAAATGCCGGCGATTGTGTAGGCCGGTGAGACCGTCCGTGATCGCCAGTCGGCGCGTTTCTTCAAGTAGCTGTCCACTGCGAATCACGGCAGCGGCCTGCGTGGCGATCAAAGACAAGGTCTGGATTTCGTTCGCCCCGAAGGCATCGGTATCAACGGACTCTGCGTTCAATACGCCGACAGTTTTGCCTTCGGCGACCATCGGAAGGGCCACTTCGCTCCGTGCTCCGGGAATACCCGGAATGTAGTGCCTCGCATCCGGCGCCTGCAGATCGCGAACGTGCTGAATCTTTTTTGTATCGGCGCACTGACCGGTCACCCCGCTGCCGACAGGAATTTCGAGGTAACGAGCAGCTGCCTGATAGCCTTCACCGGCTGCAAGACGAAGCATGTCGGTTTCCGGGTCGAGCAGGAGAATCGCGCACTGCGCGTCCGGAACGACCTCCTGAGCAACATCCAGCATCTGATTCAGCGTAACGCCAAGCGCACCGGCTTCGCTCGAGAGCTTGCTGATGCGGTGCAGTGCCTCGAGTTGGTTAACCCGCCCTCGCAGCGCCTGCTGAGTCTTGAACGCCAGTATCGCCAGTGCTGCCTGGGCTCCAAGCACCGTCAGCAGCTTTTCATGTTCCTGGCTGAACGCGTGTTTCCGCTCGGATTCTACATTGATGACTCCAGCGACCTGGCGGCCGACCACTAACGGCACAGCCATGTTGGAGCGAGCTTGTGGAAGGCCCTCCCGGTAGCGTGAATCGACTCGCACGTCTCCGACGCGAACCGCCTTCCCGCTCTGCACGGCCCAGCCACTGAGACCTTCGTTGGATGTGAGTACGCTACGCAGCAATGTTTCACGTTGACCCCCGTAGCCCCGTAATGCAGCAACACGGAGGGTGTCGGTATACTCGTCGTATAGCATGAGGGCTGCATGCTCGAAGCCGATCAAGTGCTCAGCTTGATTGAGCACCTCCTCGAGAGTCTCCTCCAGGCTCGCACGGATTCCGATCGCCTGTGTGCTTTCGTATAGAGCCGACAGTGCGACAATTTCGCCACCCGGTACGGAAGCGAGTCGGCCGCGCTTTGTGTCGTTACTTCTTTCAGGGACTGCCACCGTATGTCACCTCGAGTTCCTTTGACTTCCCATCACGAATCACCCGCACCGTGGCCCGGGTTCCGGGCGTCGCTTCTGACAGGACGACCATGAAATCTTCGACGCCGCGGATCTCAAAACCGTCAATGTCGACAATCAGATCACCGCGCTGCAAGCCGCCCTGTTCGGCCGGACTTCCCGACCGGACGGCGGACAACAACAGGCCCGGGCTTCCATCCGCCGGTCCTGCATAATCCGGTATTGTCCCGAGTCTCGCGCCACCCATACGCATCCGCGTGGGGGCTGGTTGCGTCGATTCGACCAGCGTCAAGGCGGTTTTCCGGTCTGCGAGCTCTCCCACCGTCGCAGCAACCACTTGCACGATTCGGACCGCTCCCGCCGCATCGACCAAGTGAGCATCGTCGGAAGGTCGATGATACTCAGAGTGTGCGCCGGTGAAGAAGTGCAGCACCGGAACCCCAGCCGCGAAGAACGAAGAGTGATCTGAAGAACCGAATCCGTCACCCTGGATGACGCAGTCCAGTGCCAATCGCTCGCACTGCGGACCCACGACCTCTTTCCACTCTTCCGCGGAATCGCCACCTAGAACCTGCAAGCGACCCTGCTCCAGTCGACCGACCATATCCATATTAAGCATGGCGGTGATTTCGTTTACTTGCAGGCCTGCAGGTGGAGCGTGAACGAAAGCGCTGGATCCTACCAGGCCACGCTCCTCAGCAGAGAATGCGACGAAAACAATGTCTCGCCGGAGCGTCTCCTTCCGGTTGGCCAGGAGTCTTGCCACTTCAATAAGCGCTACGGTGCCCGACGCGTTGTCATCAGCGCCATTGTGAATTGCATGACTGTCTGGATCCAAGGAGCCGGGCCCGCCGAATCCCAGATGATCGAAGTGGGCTCCGATCACCACGACTCCAGGAAGCGGATCCGGTGAACCAGCAGTCAGGCGACCGACCACGTTAAACGCCTCAACGCGTGAACCCTCGGCATGAGGGTCCGACGGATCCGGGATGCTTACGGAAAAGGATTGCCTGTAGCCCGCGCTTCCCGCCGGAGACAGGCCAATCTCGGTGAATCGATCCTCGATCCAGGCACCGGCTTCCGTCAGACCGTTGCTACCGATTCCTCTGCCTTCGCGCTCGTCGGCAGCCAACCAGCGGATCTCCGCCGTATAACGCTCTACGGCTTCTTCGGATGACGACTGAGCAGGGAGGGTTTGCGCAGTCGCCACACCAAGCAGCATTGCGGTGACTAGCGGTCGCATAGCGTAACTCACGCAGTTCATGACAGCTTTCCAAGAGCGGAGCGAATCTCATCGTAATCGGGCTCAACACTGGGGTCATCGCTTACCCACCGGTATGCAATTCGGCCATTCTGATCGATCACGAACGCTGACCGCTTTGCCACCCCTGGTAGTCCCATCAGGTCTTCGTCCAGGACACCGTACGCCCGAGCCACATCCCGATTGAAATCGGAGAGCACGGGGAAGGGGATGTTCTCTTCTGCCCGCCACTTTGATGTTACGAACGGGCTGTCTGCAGAAATCCCGAATACGTGTCCGTTGGGAACATCCCACTGCGGCCATTCGGCTCCAACCCGACACAGCTCGGTTGTGCAGACCGACGTAAACGCAAAGGGTATGAACAGCAACACTACGGGTCCTGACCCGATCAACTCTCCAACGTTTACGGTCTCACCCTTCGCGGCCATTAGCGAAAATAGATGTGCTGTATCACCAATATTCATAATCAATTAACCTAGTATAGATAAGGTAAAATAGTAGCATCGTGCCATCAGAAGGCGCCCCCGCCCCCTCCTCCGAAGCCACCACCCGAAAATCCTCCGCCCCCGCTAAACCCGGAACCTCCCGAGCTTCGTGGGGCGCTGGTCATGGCAGAAGCCGTATTTGTTGCCATACCGGATAGGTCTCCTACTAAACTTCCTGCGTGGAAGT
>JBDHMQ010000147.1:0-5322 GCA_039656095.1 Gemmatimonadota bacterium
CACCTGCCCATCACTGAACGGTCCATCGAGCACCGCCTGTAGCGGGTCGGGATGCGTCTGGGTCACGAACCGGCCGCCAGCCTCCAACCCGACCTCGAAGTAGCCGACATCTTCTTCGTCCGACGCTCCAGACGTCGTTGTGGGCAGAGTCAGCTCGGCTATGAGGCGGTCTCGGATCCCGGCCTCAGCAGCTGAGAGATCCGACACGTCGAGCTGTTCCGCCGCTCGCAACACGTCTGAGACGCGATACGGTCTCGTGAATGGTGATAGATCGTTGACGTCTCCGCGCGCGATCCACAATTCGAGTACCGGATAAGCCCAGTGATCGAGTGCCAGGTAGGGGGACGCATCCTGGGCCGGCAGGGTGGAGGGGACCAGGAGCAGGACCGCCGCGACGACCGCGGCGATCAAGTGGCCGAGTCGGTTGGTCGTGGGTGCTTCGAGTAGATTCAGCATCACAACCAGATTCGCCAATTCGTCGGTTGGCGGCAAGTCTGGAGCATGCGGTGTTTGCATTCCTTCTATGTGTACAGCTGTACACTTACAAGCGCCGTACGAGCGTCGTATAGTTTTTCGAGGATTCAGGCTGCTGGGAGGACCGGCATCATCAGAGGATCAACAGCCCTCGACGTCCTGTCGAGGTTCCAAGTCGGGGCGCCCGGATTTGAACCGGGGACCTCTGCGTCCCACGCAGCGCTCTACCGGACTGAGCCACGCCCCGAATCTGTTGACTGCAAGCGGGTGACCGGATTCGAACCGGCGACCTCAACCTTGGCAAGGTTGCGCTCTACCAGCTGAGCTACACCCGCGGAGCCACCGGTCGGAATTGAACCGACGACCGCTCGATTACGAATCGAGTGCTCTCCCGCTGAGCTACGGTGGCATTGACAGTGGAGCCGGCGGGAGTCGAACCCGCGACCTCATGAGTGCGATTCATGCGCTCTCCCAACTGAGCTACGGCCCCAACAATCAATGTCATGGAACTACGGGGCTGACGGGACTCGAACCCGCGACCTCCGGTGTGACAGACCGGCACTCTAACCAGCTGAGCTACAGCCCCCGATACAACAAAACACGATATTAGGCGCCTAAATATGGGGCCTACTGGACTCGAACCAGTGACCTCTACGATGTCAACGTAGCGCTCTAGCCAGCTGAGCTAAGGCCCCCTCAGACGCAGATGAGCGGGGTCCCCAGGGAACCCCGCCCACCAGACAGCCGAAAGTATGATCCGGATCCGGTTCGGTCAAGCGAGTTGGACAGGTCGTGCGGAGGATCCATGGGTGTGGTTGAGATCCGGCAGGATCTAGTCTCAAGCGGGGAAGAAATCCCACAATTCAGAGCGGTCGAATCCGGTTCGTCCAACGAACAAAGGAACTCCGCTCTTGGCGCATTGTTTGCGTGCATAGTTTCGAGCTCAGCAACCATTAACCGGAGTTTGTAAACGATGCTTAGACGATTTACCACGAAAATTCTTCCACTCGCAGCGATCGCCGCAGTTTCGGTAGCTGCAGGGTGTGGCGATGATACCGGTCCACAGGACGGAACAGCCCGTCTGATGGTCGCGTTGACGGATGCCCCGAATTCAATGTTCGCCGAAGCCTCGGTGGAAATCGGTGCTGTTAGCCTGATCCCGGCGGATGGCCCGCCGATTGTTCTGGCGGATGCCGGTGGTACCCATGACCTCCTGATGTTGCAGAACGGTGTCATGGCAGACCTGGCCACCCAGGTCATTGATGCTGGGAACTATCTGCAGCTCCGACTGGAAGTACTGTCGGCAACGGTAACGCTTGCTGAGGGTGTTGAATGGTCTGATGGGACCACGGGGCAGCGCTCCTTGTCCGTGCCCAGCGGTGCACAGAGCGGCATCAAGATCAACCTGAGGACGGCCGACGGCGACGCTTCGTCGGCGGGTGTGGACATTTCATCCGGTGAGACCATTCTGGTCGTCGACATGGATGTAGCCCGGAACTTCAAGATTCAGGGATCAGCAGGTACGCCGGCCGGAATTCGGGACGTGAAATTCACCCCGCTGCTTCGCGCGACGCTGATGGACGTGGCCGGAAGCATCTCCGGCACCGTGACGTATCCGTCGGCAACTCCTGCAGACGAAACCGAGTTCGCTACGATTACGGCCGATCAGGATACGTCGCCTTTGCTCGAAGCAATGCAGACGATGATGGTTACGACCGTGGCAGGGTCGGACAGTACGTACACGCTGTGGTTCGTCGCTCCGGGCACCTATGACGTGTCGGCGGCAGCTACGATCGATACTTCCGCAGCCGCGACGGTTGATACAGCGACCTTCACGGATGGCCCGCAGTCCGTTTCGGTTGGTGATGGCGAGAACGTGACAGGGATCGACTTCTCGCTGTAGGAGCAGAGTCTAAGGCAGGCGCCCCGGCCAACCGTGTCCGGGGCGCCTGACACTGCAGGGCTGTATCTAGGTCAGCCTGATCAGGAAACTCTTCGAATCGGTCAGGCCTCCTTCGTCGGTCACTTCCAGCGTTACGAGTACCTGCCCATCACCTGGCAACGTAATCTGCGCGACCTCGCTACCAGGCCCCGTCCCACCGACGAAAGTGCCGCCCGGAACCGTCCAGTTGAACGTGAGCAGGTCGCCGTCGGGATCCAATGTGTCTGCCGCGTTCAGAGTGATGACTGTCACGTTGCCGTCCCCTGCAGGTACGGTCGTCGGCGAGACCGATAAGGATGCCACAGGTGGCCGATTCTTGGGGGCCGTTATGCCGATCGTAATCTGTGCAACGTCCGTTCCTCCGTTACCGTCATCGATGACCAGGGTGACCAACGTGAACGCGGTACCGGGAAACGAGACCTTGATCGTAGAACTCGAAGCGGTCGAACCGGCCTCAAATGTGGCGCCCGACACCAGCCAATTGAACGTCAATGCGTTTCCGTCTGGATCAAAAGAGGCGGCGCCACTAATCGTGACGATTGTCGAGTTCGCGTCTCCCGCAGGCACCTCTGTGAGATCAGCTACGACTACCGCCGTTGGTGCCCTGTTCTCCGGCGGGGCCGTTACGACATCATCATCGCAAGCCGCGTTCGCAATACTCAGCGCGAGAACAACACCAGCCTGGATGACCTGGTTACGGGCAAACGGGAGCGGATGACGAATGTGTGAGGTCTTCATGACACGCAACTCCAGGTCCCGGGGCATCTGTTTATCCGGTCTTCGGACGAGGCGACCAAATCGAACGCCGCACATACTCGAACCCTTGGATGCCTGTCCCGTTCCCCTACATGCCGATTGTCACCCGGCGCGCTCTCTGACTAGATTCACTTCATGCGTCTCCCATCGATCGACCAGCTAGTCGCGCACGCTTCCGCCGCTGTCAGGCGGTTTCCATTTGTGATCCTGGCGGCAGTGCTGTCGGCGCTGATCCCCATGAGCTGGATGGAGGGTCCTGCCGACCTTCTGGCGGTCCTGACGCGATCGGGAAGTGGGGAGGACCTACTCGTCGCTTCGACGCTCGCCATACCGCTATACTTCGCTCTCCGGCTTGCTCAGGAGCGGGGACTGATCTCCGCACGATGGGCGGCTGCACTTCGGGTCAGTTTCGTTGCGGTCTTGATTTCCATCGTTTGGCAGTGGGCTGGATGGAGCGACCAGGTTCGCGTGTTGCGGTATTTGCAACTCAGCCTTGGCGCCCATCTACTGGCCGCTTTCGTTCCATTCGCGCGGCCGGGCGAGTTCAATGGATTCTGGCAGTACAACCGGACACTGTTTCTGCGAGT
Source organism: Gemmatimonadota bacterium (assembly GCA_039656095.1). GTDB lineage: Bacteria > Gemmatimonadota > Gemmatimonadetes > Palauibacterales > Palauibacteraceae > JARFPW01. The sequence continues at coordinate 3,760 of JBDHMQ010000147.1, forward strand.
TCTGCTTACCGGTATCTACGCGCACGTGTTGTACGCAGGCCTCGCAATCGCCATCCTCGCTATCGACAGGTTGTTTGGCGTCGATTGGTATGACGAAGTGTACTTGGATCTACTGTTCACGATCGGGTTTGTATTCAGCACCTGGTTCTTTATCAGTGGAGTTCCCGGCAAACTCGAACAGCTCGAGTCCAGCGAGGACTATCCGCGCGGGTTCAAGCTGTTTGCCCAATTTGTGCTCATTCCGCTCGTTACGATCTACCTGACGATTCTCACGGCATACTTCGGGAAAGTGCTCCTGACAGCAGAGTGGCCCAGTGGCTGGATCGGCTGGCTCGTATCCAGTGTCTCCGTCGTCGGGATTCTCTCCATTCTGCTGACGTATCCGATTCGAGACAGGGAAGAGAACCGCTGGATCGGGTCATACGTCCGCTGGTTCTGGATCGTGATGATTCCGGCAATCCTCATGCTACTGGTCGCGAGTTGGAAGCGAATCGCGCAATACGGCATTACCGAACCGCGCTACTTCCTCGTCGTACTGACACTGTGGCTGGCCGCCATGGCCGTGCTCTACGGCATCAGGCGTTCACAGAACATCAAGCTCATTCCTCTCAGCCTGTGCATCCTTGCACTTCTGACCGTTGCCGGGCCGTGGGGAGCATACACCGTGTCTCGAAACAGCCAGACCGGGCGGTTCACATCGCTGCTCGAGACCAACGGCATGATGGAAGACGGGCGGGCCAGACCGACTTCGGCCGAAGTCTCCCTGGAAGACCGGCGTGAGTTGAGCGGATCACTGACCTATCTGCTGGCGGGCCACGGGACGGGGCACATGACAAACCTGCTCGGACCCGAACTGGCCATGACGGACTCGGCGGGTGGCCAGGGTGCGCTCAGGGATTCGGATGCCGGCGAACGGGCGTCGGCGATACTCGACGCGCTCGGCGTGGACTACGTCGCGGGGCGTAGAGCGGAGACCTCGTTTTTCACGTATCGCGCGGACTCGAGCGAACGCATGGCCGTCGACGGATACACTTATGTTTTCAAGACGAGATCGAACGATGCGTCCATCGCATGGGGGGCAGGGGACTCTATGCAGGTCGTGCTCGTCCAGGACGAGGCTCGCCTGGAGTTGAAGGACGCGAATGGCGTTGTTCTCGTCGACCTGCCACTCGGCGAAATGCTGGCCCGCGCCCGTGCCGCGGACGAGACCAGGGGGGTCAATCCATCTCTACCTCGTGACGTGCTGCGGGTCGAGGCGGCCGGTAGCGGCCTTCGGGTGACTCTGCTCATCGACTCCGTCCACGGCGAGCGAACCGACGATGGAGTGCGAGTAAATGGGATCTTCGCAAACTGGCTCGTGGCCGTGTTGGTTGAAGGCATTCCGGCGGACTTGAGCGCGGTGCGCCCGGAGTAGTCCGCCTCGGGTAGCGGATTCGTCCTTTTCGCGCCATCTTCCCGCCCCGCAGCACAGCAACACACGCTTTGATCGGGGCGTGGCGCAGCACGGTAGCGCGCCTGAATGGGGTTCAGGAGGTCGCGAGTTCGAATCTCGCCGCCCCGATT
>JBDHMQ010000148.1:0-4664 GCA_039656095.1 Gemmatimonadota bacterium
CGGCCGGCAGTCTAGACAGGGCCTTAAGCACTGTTTCATCCATCCCGGGAGTTATCGAATCACGGACGACTCGCAGCGAATCGGGCGTCTGCTTGAGATGGCGTGCTATGGTAGACATTGAAGTGCGTCCGATGAGTGGGGGTTCTCCGCACAGCATTTCGTATACAACGCAGCCGAGAGCGTAGATATCGCTTCGCCCGTCCAGGTTCCGCTCGCCGGAGGCCTGTTCCGGGCTCATGTACGCCGGGCTTCCCAGTATGATGCCGGTTTGGGTCAGTCTCTCTCCGCCTCCGACATCGATCGCACGGGCGACCCCGAAGTCTCCGATCAGGGCATGACCCTTGGAGAGAATGATGTTCTCGGGCTTGACGTCCCTGTGGACGATGCCTTCCGTATGCGCGTAGTCGAGCGCGTCAGCTATCTCCCGTGCAATCCGTACAGCATCTGCTATCGGAAGCTGGCGTTCCCTCTTCACGCGACTTGCCAGTGTTTCACCTTCCATATAGGGAGTTACATGGTACAGAAATCCATCAGCTTCGCCGGAGTCAAGGAGTGGTAGGACGTTCGGGTGTGCAAGGTGGGCAGCGAATTTGATTTCCCGCAGGAAGCGCTGTCCGCTGATCGAACTGGTGATATCAGGGAGAATGACCTTGATGGCCACACTGCGCTGGTGCTTCTCGTCGATTGCGAGATAAACCGTGGCCGTCTGGCTACGCGCGATTTCTCGCTCTATCGTATAGCGATCAGCCAGACTCTCGCTGAGCCGTTCTACATCCATGGACATCAGTCGCGCTCCCGATCCTAAGCCGAATGTACCATAGCACCTGTGGGTAGCCTCGTACAACAAAACCCGGTCAACCTTTCGTTGCGTCGGCTAAACTGCACGGGTAGCCAGCAAGGCGGCGGCCCGGATGATTTCACTCCAGTTCCACAGGAAGAATTTGAAACGTAGAACGCGTCTCCCATGCTCCGTGTTGCGCGCACCCCATATCTGCCTGATATATTAGCCCCCTCCCAAAGGTCCCGTCTCACGGAAGAGGTTCGATTGAGACTGACACGCCATAGATGTATTCCAGTAGCACCACCCACCTGAGTAGCGCATCCATCCAACCGGAGGAGACCACACATGTCTGATAGGTCCGGCAACAAAACCAACTATCTCATCGCGGCAGTGCTCGTCGCCATATGGGGCGTCATGGGGATCATGGATCAGTCTAACGTGCCGTATTCCGGCTACTTCACGGACGGCAACAACACAGTTAACCAGGTGTTGGCCGATAGCCCGGCCGAAGCGGCTGGCCTGGAAGTTGGAGACTACATCACCAGCTCGGGAGGCATTTCCGTCGAGGATACGAAGGCGCTTTCGGAGCGTCCCCGGGCGGCGATTGGTGAAACTCGGACGCTAGTTGTTGAGCGTGGGGGCGAGACGGTCGATGTTGACCTTACGTTTACCCAAATCTCCGGACAAGCCAATATACTGGCGTATATTGGCGCTCTTATCGGGTTCCTTTACCTGATCTTTGGTGTTCTTCCCTATACAAAATCCCAAACAGCAAATACCCGGCTACTGGCCCTCATGGGGATTGGTCTTGGGCTCGCTTTCTTACCCGGGCCTTATTTTGAGTCTTTCGCTATGCGGACGGCGGCAGGGTCGCTGATTCTCGTAGCCATACTGTTCGGGTTTGCTTTCCTGATGCATTTCATGGTGTCCTACCCGACGCCCAAAGCCTGGACGAAGAATAGCTGGGCCGGAAAGGCGATCTACTGGCCCGCCAGTCTCGTATCGTTGATCATCGTGTACATCATCGTCATGAGACCTGATTCAACAAGCGGTCTGAATACCGCCGTCAGCATGATGTTCGGGGTCTTCGTGGTCTACTACTTCGGAGCCGCGATACTCGCCATGTTTAAGAGCTACTCTGCCGCCGGGCCAGCTGAACGCGCGAGCCAGGGTCTTTCGATGATGCTTGTAGGAGTATTGTTGGGCCTGATTCCGTTAACGCTCGCCTCGATGGTTGGTATTTTCGCACCACAGGTCGTCTTGCCCGGAGCGAATTTCTACTTCGTCACCATGGGCCTGATTCCGATTGCTCTGTACATGGCGGTGAGTAAGGGTGGCGGCACAGTGGCGGTCGCGGCGGCCCCCGCAGCAGCCCCAGCTCCACCACCACCGCCAGCCCCTAGACCAGCACCGGCACCGGCACCTGAACCAGCACCGGCACCCGCCGAGCCGGTCATGGAGCAATCGTGGCAGGAGGAGCCGGCTGAAGAAGAGACCGACGAGTCGGGGGAGGCGGATGAGCCGGCCGATGAAGGTGAAGAAGAGGCTGGCGAGCCGGATGGGTCCGACGAACCTGAACCAGAGAACCGATTCTAGCAGAACTGCTGCGCTGCGCTGGGGTTGTTTAGTGTCGCCCCAGCGCAGTTTCTATGCAGATACGCCCCGCCTTTTACCCGATGATTTTTGCCAGTAGCTCTTTGGCGTAATCATCATCCCAGCTGGCGGTATTTCGTTGAGCGCTGACTCGAATCTTGGCGCCTCCACCCGAACGCTCGATCGTAACCGTGATGTCCAGGTCGTCCTTTTTGCCTTCGTAGGTTCGTGTGGCGCCGCTATCTTCATTGTGTGAAGCGGAGATCGACACGCCCTCCGAAGCCAGTGTGCTCTCAGCTGCACTGGACATGTCATCTACGGAGCGGTCCACGATCGCTTCTGCCGTGTGGCCACTGAAGTGAATGGCTCCTCCGGCGCCAGCGGCAGCCGCGAGAAGGCAGCCCGAGAGACTCACCACACCCAGCAACATCACACTCAGTTTCACTGCCTGAATCCCTCTCACCATCAACCACCTTCCTCCATGCCGGTCGTTTACGATCATTAGTCTGGCACGGCATGATAACGTGACAAGCGCCGGTCGAGTAGCGGTCACCGCACCAGCACGGTTAGATTGCGGACAAGAAGGTCGGTTATTGTTCGCGCTGCTGTGCCCAACCCCCGCCGGCACTGACGATGCGACTCATTTATAGAGCAGTTGATTTGGAGGCGCAGCACATGATGCCTCCGGGGGAGCGCAGAATGAATCAGGTCAGCTTTACCAGCCCGAACGGTACTCGCAAAAGACTGGCTCTCCTGCTTCTTTCATTTACCATCTGGACGGTCCCGGGTTGTAGACAACAGGAGGAGATCCCCGCCGGTGACGTACTCATTGTCCTGGACAGTGCGCTCTCGGAGCTGGGCGGCACTGCTTCGGCGGGGCTGACGCGCAGCCAGCGTTGGCGGATGATCAGTTCCGTCGGGGCGGGTCTGCCACCCGCGAACTTCGATCCGAGCAACTTACCGAATCGGGAATCTCGAGGGGCCGGTCTTCTGACTGCGTACTGCATTCAGTGCCACGGAATCCCCACACCGCAAATGCACGCGGCTGCCGAGTGGCCCATTCTGGTGCGCCGCATGAGTCTACGCGCAGCCACCCTGCGCGACCGCATGGGTGGCCCTTTGACCAGAGAACTCATCGGCGATATCCGGATGTCAGGTTTCGCCAGCTCGTACGTCCCGTCCGCGGAGGATACAGATACTTTGATCGCCTACCTGCAGCGCAATGCGCTGCAGGTAGCTGGACCAGGCGACCTGGGCGACGATATGGAGACCGGGTTCTATGTAGAGAAGTGCTCGATCTGCCACGAGATACCGTCACCCGCCGCGCACACACCAGCCGACTGGGGGGCAGTTGTTGCCCGAATGCAGGCCAATATGCTGCTGATGGACGTTTCGCCAATGGATGACTTGGACGTGAAGCGGATCACGGCCTTCTTGCAAAGCGAACCCTGAGGTTGCCCCCGTTCGTGCAGGCTACTCGTTATCGGGCATCTGCATGCCTTCGACGCGACGGAGCGTGACTTTGAAACCGGACTCGAAAGTCATCTGCATTTGATCTCCATCGACGGCGAATGCGTATGTCGAGGCGTTGTCAGGAAAATCGCCCATATAGTTGGGATTCTTGGCAACGTATGCCCGCGTGGTGATTTCATCGCCACTGATTTCGTAACGGCCCGAATTGGCGACAAAGGAACCATAGGCCTCAAGCCGCTCCGCGTCGGTCGCCTCTTCTCCCGCGAACCGGGCACGAGGTTCGTCACCGAAAGCGATCATCGTACTGTAATGAGTACTTGTAAACAGATAGAGCCCGGGCTGCACCTCATTGTTCACGGTTCCGTCTGGGGATTCCGTGCCGGTGGTGATCCAGGCGCCCTGAACCGGCGATTCATCCTGGGCGGCGACGGTTGCGGGTGAGGCCAGAAAGCCTGCGGCCAGGAACAAGACGGAACGAAAAAGGAAGCTTCGCATGCGGTCCTCCAATTTGGGGTGGTAGAAGTCCGAGAATGTCCCTGAGTCGATCTCGCGGCAAGTTCTCGATGTAGGATTCACAACGTAGGAGGTTTAAATGAAACTCTGTATCCGATCACTCGCGCTCGCGAGTGGTATCCTCTGGGGAGGCATGTTTCTGGTCGTGGGGCTCATGAATCAGCTAGGCGGGGACTACGGCGCTCATCTCATGGACTTCGCGTCATCGATATACCCGGGTTATGGCGGTCCGTCGGGGTTCGGATCGGTGCTTGTGGTCACACTGTATGGTCTTGTTGATGGGGCCGTCGGCGGCGCCATATTT
>JBDHMQ010000149.1:0-4652 GCA_039656095.1 Gemmatimonadota bacterium
GCGGACAGTTCCACAAACGGTGCCGGCAAAGCTGATTTCGTAACCCGGCCTCGGGAATCCTCGCTCCAACAACTTGATCCCGCGCAATCGACGCGAGAGGCCGTCGGATTTCTGCCGCATCAAGACATCCCGTCCGATAAACTCGTCCTTTCCAAGCTTTACGAGCCAACCAAGGCCGGCTTCAAGCGGACTCGTCTCATCATCGAGATCGTTCCCGTACAACGCATAGCCCATCTCCAACCGTAGGCTATCGCGGCATCCGAGTCCGACGGGAATCAATCCGGCATCCGAGCCCGCTTCCAGGAGCACCTTCCAGACCGCTGCTGTCCGGTCCGCAGGCAAGTACAGCTCGAATCCATCCTCACCCGTGTACCCTGTCCGGCTGATGACGCACGGCGCGCCCCCGACATGCCCCTGCGTGAATTCATAGAACCCGATCGAGTCGAGGTCCTCAGAGGCCAGTGGCGCTAGAATCTGCTGGCTCAAAGGTCCCTGCAAAGCAAGCAAACCCACTCCGTCGCTTTCGTCTTCCAGCTGCACATCAAAGCGTGTGGCCTGTCCTGTTAGATGGGCCCAGTCCTTGGCCAGATTGGCCGCATTGACGACGAGTCTGAACCGATCCTCACCGAATCGGTAGACGAGCAAATCGTCGACGATTCCTCCGGATTCATGGCACATGACGCTGTACTGAGCCTGGCCGACGTCCAGAGAAAATGGATCGTTGCTGGTTGTCCATGAGATGAACGCACCCGCATCCGGCCCCGTAACCAGAAACTCACCCATATGGGATACGTCAAAAAGACCAGCTGACTCACGAACCGCCTGGTGTTCACGCCGGATTCCCGTCGGATACTGGACGGGCATCGAAAAACCGGCGAACGGCACCATCTTGGCACCCAGGTCTTCGTGCAGGTCGTATAGAGGGGTCCTCTTAAGGTCACCCATTCAGAAACTCAAACAGTTTGGGGGCCGGCGCCGACGGCGCCTGGTTCAGAGAATATAACGCCGAAGATCATCATCTTCGACAATATGTTCCAGGTGCGATCGTACGTCCGGCGCATCAATGTGAATAGTCGACCCGCATCCTTCATCCGGCAGACCGAACATTACGTCTTCCAGCAGTGTCGTCAGGACCGTGTGAAGCCGACGCGCACCAATATTTTCCATCCGCCGGTTCACCTCAGCCGCAATACGGGCGATCTCCTCGATTCCCTCCTGGGAAAACGTGAGCTCTGCACCTTCCGTCGCGACCAACGCCTGGTACTGCGAGAGAAGGGCGTTCTTCGGCTCCAGGAGGATGCGAACGAACTGCTGTTCATCCAGACTCTGAAGTTCGACGCGTATCGGAAATCGGCCCTGCAGCTCAGGAATCAGATCAGATGGTCGTGCCGTGTGAAATGCCCCGGCCGCTATGAACAGTACATGCTCGGTGCCAATGAGGCCGTACTTCGTCTGTACCGTCGATCCCTCGACGATTGGCAGGAGATCCCGTTGAACGCCCTCGCGGGACACGTCGGGGCCCTGCGCGTTGCCTCCAGAGGCCACCTTGTCAATTTCGTCCAGAAAGATGATCCCCATGTTTTCCGCTCGGCGTAGCGCCTCTTCAATTACCTCATCCATTTCAACGAGTTCATCCAACGCTTCGCTGACAAGGATTCGCCGTGCTTCGGAGACGCTCACCTGACGTTGCCGGGTTCGTTTCGGAAGCATTCCCGAGAGGACTTCACCGAAGTTCCAGTCGACACCTTCCATCCCCGCCGCTGTCATGTCCATCATGGGCAGCGCACTTTCCGTAACATCGATTTCGATTTCACGATCTTCAAGAGCGTCGTCGCGTAACAGCCCACGCAGCTTTTCCCGTGTCCGGCTGCGACGTGCCTCCTGAGGGTCCTCCTCGGCGTCGTCATCCACTATCCGAACCTCGCCGGCGGAGCCAACGACCCACTTGTGACCAGGATCCGCGGAATCAACCGGGGGAGAGCCCGTTCGAGCAACCGGGGGAAGCAGCAAGTCGAGGAGTTTCTCCTCTGCCCGCGCTTTGGCCATTTCGAGGCACGCCTCTTCCCGCTCCTGACGGACCATGTTTACGGAAATATCAACCAGGTCGCGCACCATCGATTCGACATCGCGACCGACATAACCGACCTCGGTGAACTTTGACGCCTCCACCTTCACAAGCGGGGCGCCAGCCAATCGAGCGAGACGCCGGGCGATCTCGGTCTTCCCCACACCGGTGGGTCCAATCATGATGATGTTGTTAGGCAGGATTTCTTCGCGCAGCTCAGGCTCCACACGCTGGCGCCGCCAGCGATTACGCAGCGCAATGGCGACTGCCTTTTTCGCATCATCCTGGCCGATAATGTACTTGTCGAGCTCCGCAACAATCTGTTGCGGCGTTAACGATGCGAATTCATCGCTCTCGTCAATGTTCTTTCCGTCGTCGGTCACTCCGAAGTCGCTCCCGTCAGTTCGAGCATAGTGAGATGATCATTCGTATACACACAAATGCTCGCAGCGATCGCCATTGCGGCACGTACGACATCAGGCGCCGACAGGTCTGTGTTGGCAACGAGGGCACGGGCTGCAGCCAATGCGTAACTGCCACCAGAGCCGATCGCCAGAATACCGTCGTCCGGCTCAATCACCTCGCCGGTTCCGGATACAAGCAGACTCTGCGAGCGATCGGCGACGAGGAGCAGCGCCTCGAGCCGTCGCAGATATCGGTCACTCCGCCAGGATTTCGCCAATTCGACAGCGGCCCGGCTGAGGTTGCCCGGGTGGCGCTCCAGTTGTGATTCGAAAGCCTCAAACAGGTTCAATGCGTCAGCAACGCCCCCGGCGAAACCGGCGAGAATCTCGCCGCCCTTCATGAGGCGAACCTTTGTAGCTCCGCCTTTCACGATCTGGTCTCCCATGGAAACCTGGCCGTCGCCGCCTATCGCGACGCGGTCATCTCGGCGAACACACAGGATTGTCGTGGCATGCATCATCGAAGGTTCTCTTGTTTGGCGGTCGGATTTCGACCGCGATCAGTCGGCGCGCGGGTGCGCCAGACGGTAGGTCTCCAGCAAGCGCTCGCGAGACGTATGCGTATAGATGCGGGTCGTAGAGAGGCTTGAGTGCCCCAACAGTTCCTTCACTACCAGCAAATCAGCCCCTTCATCCAGCAGGTGCGTGGCGAAAGTGTGGCGCAGAGCATGGGGTGACATCACTTCGCCCCCCGTTGCTGCCGCAAGCCACTTCCCCACGATCCGTTGAATCTGACGCCGAGACAACCGGCTTCCGGCCCTGGACGTAAACAGACACTGTCCAGGGTGTTCCGCACCTGCAATTCGATCCGCCTCAAGATATCGACGAATTGCTTCGGCGGCCTGCCTCCCCACTGGTGTAATACGTTCCTTCCTTCCTTTGCCGACTACCCGCACAGTACCCGCGTCCAGATCCACATCTTCGACATCGAGACCGTGCAATTCGGCGAGACGCAGGCCGGACGAGTAGAACAACTCAAGAATGGCCCGATCACGTAGAAACCTGGGCTGATCTGTCGGCATGGACTCAAACAGTTCGTCAACCTGGTCACGGCTCAAAAACGCAGGAAGTTTGCGACGCGGAGCACGGGCCCCGATGAGCCGAGCCGGATTGTCCGCCAACTGGCCGGTTCTGTGCAGAAATCCGAAGAACACCCGTACGGTCGACAGCTTCCTGGCGATCGTGGCTGGAGCCTGCCCTCGCGAATCCAGATCGCCAAGCCACGCCCGAATCGCGAGCCGGTCCACCGTTGCCCATTCCCAATCCTCGGCGCCCAGCCAGTTACCGGTAAAGCGCTCGAACTGATCCAGGTCTCGTCGATACGCAGCGACAGTATGTGGCGATAGCCGACGCTCGCTCTTGATCCAGCGTGCGAAGTCGGATCGGGCTTCGGTCCGTGACATGGATGACTGATTCACGACACGCTCGAGTGAGGTGCAAAGTCCGCCCACCAGGCCTCAATATGCTCCCGAGCCCGTAGCCCCAACGCCGCCCGCCGGGCCTTACGTCCACCCTTGACCTTAACCGGTAGCGGATCCAGCAGACCAAAATTGGCATTCATCGGTTGGAATCTGGTGGGGTCAGCTTCGCGAAGGTAACGATACAGGCCTCCGATCATCGTGGTCGGAGGTGGAATCAACGGCTGCTCGCCAGTCAGGACTCTGTCCAGGTTCAGAGCAGCAAGCAAGCCACTTGCAATGGACTCCGTATACCCTTCGACCCCGGTCAACTGCCCGGCAAACAGGAGGTCGTCCCTGCCGTCAATCGCGCCGTGGGCCGTCAGGCGTGCAGGAAAATTGAGGTAAGAATTGCGGTGAATTGCCCCGAACCGCAAAAACTCTACCTGCTCCAACCCCGGTATCATTCGGAACACCTTGAGCTGTTCACTGATCTTCAGACGCGTCTGGAATCCAACCAGATTCCACATCTGTCCGGCCCGATCTTCCATCCGCAACTGTGCAACTGCATGATGCTGCCGGCCTGTTTCCGGATCCAGTAGTCCCACCGGACGCATCGGTCCGAAGCGAAGTGTCTCCCGTCCCCTGCTTGCCATGACCTCGATTGGCAGGCAGCCCTCGAAGTATGGCACCTGATCCCAATCGTGACCTTCGTGAACATCGGCT
>JBDHMQ010000150.1:0-4643 GCA_039656095.1 Gemmatimonadota bacterium
GGCCTGAATGCCAAGCATGGCCGCGCCAATTCTGGCGTCAAGCCGCCGGTCCCAGGATATGTAGCTCCCAAGCCCGACCGGCAGTCCCGTTGCAACCAGTTCGAAGACGCCCCCTAGCGTATCCCCGGCGTCTCCCGCCGCTCGGATCGCCTCCCGCATACGATCTGCTGCTGCTCCATCGAGGCACCGAACATCGGACTTGTCCGCTCGATCACTTAGGCCGGGGGCTGTGCTATCACCGGAATCCGCCTTCACGTCACCGATGCGAACGACATGGCTTCCAACTTCAATTCCAAATTCGGCCAGCAAGCGGCGTGCAACGGACCCAGCCGCTACACGCGCAGACGTCTCACGGGCACTCGACCGTTCCAGGATATCCCTTGCATCCGTGCGGTCGAATTTGAGCAAGCCCACTAGATCTGCGTGACCAGGACGAGGCAGATAAACCCGGCGCAACGCTTCATCGTCCGCTTCGGGCTGGGCATCGACCGACATGGCCACCCGCCAGTTATCGTGATCCCGATTCGGTATCCATACCGCAACCGGAGATCCGAGGGTCTCGCCGAGCCGGACGCCACTGAGGATCTCACCCGCATCTTTTTCGATCTGCATCCGGCCACCACGGCCAAATCCGAGTTGGCGGCGGGCGAGATCTGTCGCGACATCGAGTGGCGAAATCGGAATTCCGGCCGGGACGCCCTCGATGACAACGAGCATTCCCTTGCCGTGTGATTCTCCCGCCGTGCGGAATGTGAAATGATCCAGCATGTCGACCGACACTCCTTCTAAAAAAGCAGGGGCCCGAAGTATCCGGGCCCCTGTATGTCCTTCCGGCTCGATAGCGACCGCTACATCGAAGCTACGGAACGATGTGCGGCGTCACCAGAATGATCAAGTCCTTCTTAGTCTCCGTGTTCTTCGTCGTGCGGAATAATCCTCCAATCAACGGCAGGTTCATCAGCAACGGAATTCCGCTCTCGTTTCGGTCGACTTCGCTGAGTGTCAATCCGCCAATCACCATCGTCTCGCCATCATCCAGCAGCAACCTGGTCTTTCCCTGCTGCTGCGAGAAATTGAATCCGACATCGGGCAGATCCGTTTGCAGACCCGAGCGTTCCGCCGAGACATCCAGCAGAATCTGGCCATTGTTCGTGATGTGCGGAGTCACGTCTAGAATAATTCCCGTTTCCTCAAACTGAACGTTGACCGTCGCGTTGGCCGCCTGCGCGCCCTGCTCGAGAATACGGATCGGGGTTCGCTCACCCACCAGTATCCTGGCATTATGGTTGTCTACAACCTGGATGCTGGGCGCGGCCTGAACGTCCGACAGCTGATGTTGTTCGAGAGCGTCGAGAAAGGCCGTCAGCGTGAAGTCGCCGAATGCCGTCGAGGCGAGGATCTGGAGTGAAGGGGCCAGTACCCGGTCGTTCGCATTTGCCAGTGCCGCGATCGATTCACCGGACAGGTCTACAAGTGTCGCGTTCGTAAGCGTTCCTGGAGCAAACGGATTCTCCACACCGATCACATCGTTGATGGAATTTCCTGTTCGATCCTTCAGGTCCCAGACGATGCCCAGCGAATTCACGTCGGTGCGGTCTACGAAAATGATCTTCGCCTCGATCGAGACCTGTGGCGTCTTCCGGTCCAGGGCCTGGATGAGCGTGTCCATTCGTGCAACGACAGACGGAGCGTCGGTGACGATTACGGAGTTGGCGCCTTGATACGCGACGACCTGACCGCGATTCGGCGTTGCCAGCCCCATCAAAGTGGTGGCGACAGAATCTGCGCTGGCGTAGTTGATCCGGAAGACCCGCGTTTCGGTCTGCAGCGTATCTCGCGCGAGCAAACCTTCCAGCTTGTCTACGATCAGGATACCCTCTGACTGCATGTGCCAGCCGAGGCCCTGCGAAGCCAGGATCGCGTCGAGAGCGACATCCCATTGCTGATTGCGAATGTCAATCCCGCGGACAATTACTGTAGCTGCTTCTGCACTCGGTACAATCGAAACGCCCGCAAACTCCGCGAAGCCGGCAAGCACATCGAGCATACTGGCACTGTCATAGGCAACGGTGATACGCGGCGGGTCGTCCTGGAATGCCCGGCGCACCGCGCTGTTGGATCGCGATATGGTTGGTGCAGGATTACGGTCCTGCATGGCGAGCGGAGCGCCCTCGGCCGTAGCCGAACTCCACGGAGCAAAATTTCCGCCAGGGTTCGCGAATCGGACGACGAAGCGTCCTGTCGCAGCGTCCGTCATGTACGCGGGTGGGCTGGTCAGCTCAAATACCAGACGAACCACATCCGGACGGAACTGACTGCTTCGAATTTGAATCACGCCGCCACGACCGATGCCGTCGTAACTCCCACGCAGATCTGAGACCCGGGCACCATACAAGTCAACGATCAAACGGGTCGGATCAGACAACAGGAATTCGCGCGGCTCGACGTCTTCTCCGGTGAGGATGACGATCTCCGTATCGTCGCCGGCCTGCTGAATTCTCACTTCGCGCACTTCGTCTGACCCGATTACGGCCGGAAAGGCGACCAGCGCTGCCGCAACGATCGGCTTCCACATCATGGGCCCTGCTCCTTATCTTTCGACTTCAAGCGCAGCGTATCACGACGACTGACGCCGAATACGGTGACGAGAAATTCCGCCTCTGTCTCCTTCACGGCCAACAGGCGTGCACCACCGATCATGTCACCTTCCCATACCCGATATCTACGCAGGGTTGCCTGATCTACCAGCACAACGATGCTACCGCGCTCCGGGCTATAAATTATTCCACTCAGACTCAAATCTTCGAATCGTGGACCAAGTTCTTCGCCAGCTGACAAAGGGGCAAACGGGTCGCGACGACCGGTCGCAGGATATTCGAAGGTCTCGCGCTGAATAACGGCTTCTTCGCCTGTTTCCTGGGCGCTCACCCCTGCTGGAATGATCAGAGCTAAAGCAATGAAACCACTGTATCTCATTCCTCTGTCCCTCCCACTAGACCACCGCCGTCGGACGCCTCAGCCTGATTTCCAGCACCCAGAACGAAAGTCTCGAGACCGAATGCTGCTTTGACGAGCTGCCGGCCACCCGCCGTCTCGCCGGCGGGTTCGAGCTGCGTCAGGTGAGGCCTGACAATTCTGTCAAATGATGCCACGCGCGTGAAGAACTGGCCGACTGCATGGTACTCACCCGTGATTACCATCTGCCATTCCTGCCGCATTAGCGTTCCGAGACTGTCGGCAGGCACTGGATCCAGTGGGTCGATTGAAATCAACTGCAAGTTCAGTGACTGCGATTCGGTAGCAACCGCCTCGAAAATCTCGGGCACTTCTGAGCTTCCTGGCACCAGACGCTGTAGAGCTTGCAATTGCCGTTCAGCCCGGGACAGACGGTCCCGCAATTCCTGAAGATTGCCGATGCGGGTCTCGGCAATCTGGTTTTGCATCTCGAGATCCGCGATTCTATCGGTGGTCTCCAAGATCGCCTCGCCGGCGGGGCGATGGACATAGTTGAAGTAGGCCGCGCCCGCACCGATCGCGACAATCGCGATCAGAATCATCATTTGTTTACGCGGATCCTCGGGGAGAAAAGCCATTGTTCAGGGCCCGCCGAAGAAGGGTTCCGACCGAATCAGATCCTCGGGCGGTGTTTTGTAGCTAACCATGAGTTGAAACGCTTGTGCGGCCACATTCTCGACCAGTTGCTGCTGACTACCCATGATCCGTACCTCCGCAACGTACGGAGAATCCTGGAGATTACGGACGAAACGGGTGATCGCAAGAGGATTCGCTGCCAGGCCATCCACCTGAACACGCAGGTCGGGAAGCGGCGCGTCTTTACGCAGAAGGGTCAACCAGGTATACGCCGGCATCGCTCGGCTGATTTCGTCCAGCAGATGTGACCATACATACCTGCCGCCGTCGAGTGACTGGACGAGTGCAAGTCGCTCCTGGATGCGATTATCGCGACCTATCAAACTGTCGCTCAGCGACCGGAGATCCGCCAGGCGTGTTGAATCTTCAATTGCCTGCGTGAGGCTGGCCTCGAGTTCGGATTGCTCGGAGCGTGTCGTAAACCACAGAAGGCCGACGGCAAGAACAACGAGTGCGGGCACGACGATGGCGACCGTTGTCCAGACGTCACGGACCCTCTCGCCGCGGCCACGACCGCCGCCTCGATTGAAAGCAGCCGGGAGGCGAATTGAGAATTTTCTGCTGGAAAATCGAGATCGTTTCCCACCGGACGGGTTGAGGTTGACCTCAATCATGAAGCGCCCCGTAGCGCGAGACCGAGCGACAGCATCATCATCGGTGCGAAGAAATCGGGTGCCTGCTCATCCACGCTTCCGGGCTTCACCTGGATCTGTTCAAGGGGGTTCGCGATCACTGTTTCGGCACCAAGACGCTCAGCGAGTGCCTCAGCGAGCGCGGGAATCTGAACACCCCCGCCACACAGGTACAGCCGGCTCAACTTGGCCCCCATTTCCTGTGTCTCGAGAAACGCTGTTGCGCGCTCGATTCCCCGCCCCACTTCCTGAACCCGCTCATACAGGAACGCCTTCATCCGCTCATCAACGTTGTCGCCGCGCAGTACACGCTCTGCCTCATCCGCCATCATTCCCCGCTCCCGCTGCAGGTCCATGGCG
>JBDHMQ010000151.1:0-4604 GCA_039656095.1 Gemmatimonadota bacterium
ACCAAGTGTAGTTGTACTTCAACGAAGCCCGATGCTTCTCGCTCAGATTGAAATCGAGCTTGGCGATCAGCGCCCGGTTGTCGTCTGTCCGGGTTACCGGGCCAAATTCGTTGTCGAACAGCCCCGGCCACCTTGTCTGCAAGAAATTGTCGAGCTTCGAAAGCTCCGAAGGATTGTTGACGATGCGATTGAATTGCTTCGTCTCCTCACCGTCCTGCTGATCGTACGAGACGAAGAAAAACACCTTATCCTTGACGAGCGGACCACCAAGCGTGAGTCCAAACTGATGCCGCGTGAGTTCCGGCTTGCCGCCGCCTCTCTCGGATGAGAATTCCGAGGTCAGGGCGTCGAACTGTCCGAAGTAATGAGCGGAGCCCTGGAACTCGTTGGTACCGGACTTGGTGACGACTGTGACGAATCCACCGGACGAGCGGCCGAACTCAGCCGGCGCGCCCTGCCCAACAACGACGAGCTCCTGAATCGCGTCCTGATTGAACGTAAACGCCGGCCGCTGGCCGCCACGCTGCTCACCAAAGAACGGGTTGTTGAAGTCGGCGCCGTCTACCATGACGTTGTTAAAGATTCCACGCTGGCCGCTGATATTCAGGACGTTTCCGTCCGGGCCCTGGGAGACCTGTACGCCAGGTGTCAGCAGCGTGTACTCGAGAAAATTCCGCCCGTTGTTCGGCAGTCCGCTAACAGCATCGGCCGACAGGCGCTGAGCCTGCGTCACGTCTTGGACGTCCACCAGGGGAGCCTGCTCGCTGGTCACGGTGATTCCAGCCAGTGCCACCGGTTTGAAATCGATCGTGAGATTAAGCGTTGAGCCGACGGTCAATACGAGACCCTCGATGCGCTCGTCACCATACTGGCCCAGTGCCTGAGCGGTGACGTCATATGTGCCAAGCGGCATCAGCGTGCGGATGAACGCACCCGACGAAGTCGTCGAGACCTCCGCCCGGAATCCGGTCTCCCGCTGCTCCATGATCACTGATGCGCCAGCCACACCGGCTCCAGCCGGATCACGCACGGTTCCTCGTATGATACCGGTGGTTGCCTGGGCCTGGGCGGATAGATCCGCGGCGCTGACGAGGGAAAAAAGGAGAAGGGTTACGGCTGGGAGAAGAGAACGTCTACCCAATTGCAGCAGTCTGACAGCGCTGGGCATCGGTGGCCTCCGAATGCAGGGGGACGGGTACGCGCCATTAGCCAACAGAAAACGGCACGCGATGATTCACCGAGATTAGTCCGAATTTAGAGTTAAGGCAACCTCTTAGGGCCCCAAACCCCGGTCACTGCCGCTCGCCGACCGCTCCGCGATCACCCTCCGAACTCGGGCCGGGACATCGCTGATCAGCCCATCGACGCCCAACTCAAATAGTGCACGCATCTCCGTCGGGCGATTGACGGTCCAGACATAGACACCAACTTCATGTGCATGAGCGGTTTCGACGAATCTCTTTGTAACGATTCGCAACGCCCCTTTTCGTACGGGGACCATGAATGCCGTGATCTCAGACCGAATGCTCGCGGAGAGCCCCAGTTTTCCGAGGAGGACAAACGGTTTGAGATCTTTCCGGGTCGCGCATTGCCAGCGGGCGACGGTAGCCGCCGGGGCAACGGAAGCATGGTCGAAACCTCCCACGAGAAATCGGTCTCGATCGTTGCGCCGGCTCAGCCATTCGGCGAGAGCGCGGCCCGCCCCAGGCGATTTGATCTCGATGATCATAGGGAGATTGCCAGCAGCCTCGACGGCGGCATCGAGTGTCGGGATGCGAGTTCCTGTTCTGCGATAGGGAAAACTGAGTTCGTGGTCTGGCGTGAACCGGAATCCAGCATCGAGGGCCTGGAGTTGCGCCAGGTCGAGCTGCTCGACAGGGCCTGAGCCGTCCGTTGTGCGCTCCAGCGTGTCATCGTGGATCGTGACGAGTGTGCCGCAGGTTGCCACGTGAACGTCGACTTCGATGGCGTCGGCACCGCTGGCAATCCCGTGCTCGATGCCTTCGATCGTATTCTCCGGGGCAGCTCCTGCCGCGCCCCTGTGGCCGATCACTCGGATACCACTATTCGGTCCAAACATGCGGAAAGGTTATGCGACACGGACGACTATCGCCACGCTGGCAGCCGCCATTTTCTTGCCGCACCCTTGTCGCTGGCGGTATCCTGTGCGGCTACCGATCAATCGCACAATCGTACCGGGAGCAGTGCTTCGATGCCGTCTGAGAATACACAAGTTGCCATGGACAAACTCGTATCGCTGTGCAAGCGACGCGGGTTCATCTTCCAGTCCTCCGAAATCTACGGTGGTGTTCAATCCGTATACGACTATGGCCCGCTCGGAGTGGAGCTGAAGCAGAACCTCCGTGATGCATGGTGGCAGTCGATGGTGCGCGAGCACGATGAGATTGTCGGCGTGGACGCCGGAATCCTCATGCATCCGCAGGTTTGGGTGACGAGTGGCCATGTGGACACGTTTTCCGATCCGCTCGTTGAGTGCCTCAACTGCCATCGGCGCTTCCGCACGGACGAGCTCAAAGCACTCGACGAAGGCAGGCCGGAGGAGCAGGGCTGCCCCGTGTGCGGGACGAAGGGCAAGTTTACCGAGCCTCGCCAGTTCAACCTGATGTTCAAGACGTTCATGGGGCCGCTCGAGGACGACAGCGCTGTGGCCTATTTGCGTCCGGAAACGGCGCAGGGCGCGTACGTGAACTTTAAGAACGTGCTCGACAGTTCACGCGTGAAGGTTCCGTTTGGTATCGCCCAGGTAGGAAAAGCGTTCCGGAACGAGATCACTCCCGGCAACTTCATCTTTCGAACACGCGAATTCGAACAGATGGAAATGCAGTACTTCGTCGAACCCGGCAGCGACGAAGTGTGGTTCGAAACGTGGAGGGACCGTCGCCAGGCCTGGCTCCGCGACATCGGCCTGCGCGACGAGCGCGTGCGCATCCATGAACATGCTCCCGACAAACTCGCCCACTATGCGAAGCGGGCGATCGACTTCGAGTACCAGTTCCCCTTTGGTTGGAACGAGCTGGAAGGGGTCCATAACCGTACCGATTTTGATCTGTCACGGCACCAGGAGGCGTCGGGCAAGAAGCTCGAATACGTGGACGCACCAACGAATTCGCGATTCGTGCCGTTCGTGATCGAGACCGCGATCGGGCTCAACCGATTGCTGCTTGCCGTGCTCTCGGACGCATACCACGAAGAGGAAGTCGAAGGCGATACACGCGTCGTGTTGCGGCTGCGTCCATCCCTGGCGCCGACGTCTGTCGCCGTATTTCCGCTTATCAAGAAAGAAGGCATGCCGGAGATGGCCGAGAAGATCGTTGCAGACCTGCGCCGTTCCATGTCGGTATTCTACGATGCCGGGGGCTCGATCGGACGTCGCTACAGGCGCCAGGACGAGACGGGCACGCCGTTCTGCATTACGGTGGATGGGCAGACCATGGAAGACGGCACCGTGACGGTACGTGATCGTGATTCATTGAAGCAGGATCGAGTCTCGACAGATGCGTTGCGTGGAGTCCTGAGCGATCGCCTCACCGGCGCGCTGGTACCATAGGGCATTCGGACAGCAGATGAGCCTGACTGTCAGCGAGATTCGCGATCGGGCCGAGCGGTTTCATGCGGCGCTGGCCCAGGAAGTCTTTGAGGCTCGTGCTGGTCGCAAGGCCTGGCCTCAGCTCACCTCACTCTACGCTACCCAGAGTGTTCTGGAGTTCTCCACCGCGATGCCGGTCATCCAGCGTGAACTAGCGTCCGCCTCGGGGGATGAGTTTCGATGCCTGGAACGACTACTCGGATGGGTTGCCGAGCACCACGTCAGGTCCGTCAGCGCAGAACTGGACGATGAATTTGAACAGTGGATCGCGACCGCGACCATGCCACACCAGGGCAGCAACATCCCGGTCCGTACGCTGCCCGGTCTGATCAGCACAACAGAGGATCGCCCGTCGCGTCGCGCGCTGGATTCAATTCGGTCGGATGCAATAGCCGATGCTCTTCCATTACAACTCGATCGGCTGAATCGCTGGGGAATGGCGTCGATCGAACTGGGCTACGGAGAGTACCGGCAGGCGCTACAGCGGCTCACCGGACTCAATCTGAGTGCTGTTCGGCAGGAAGGAAGACGCTTCGTCGAGCAGACGAACGAACTGTATTTTGATCACCTTGGCCGTTACCTGGCAAAATATCTCGGCCTGGCAGTCGCTGATGCAGAGGGCCACGATGCCGACTGGCTTGGTCGCCAGTCCTGGGCCGATGGTCGGTTGGACGAAGCGGCAGTTCTGGAAGCCGTTGGCGCTGACCTTCGTGACATAGGCCTCCCGCTCGAAGCAGACGGGCGAATCGAGTTGGCGCTTGAAGCGTTCCCGTCTCCCGGCATGCGGCCCAATTGCGCGGCAATTCAGGTCCCGGGTCAGATCCGACTGTTTGTTACACCCACCACGTCAGCTCCGGGATGCAGAACGCTGCTGCGTGAGATAGGACGCGCCCTGCACTGGGCCTATACCTCGCCTCGACTACCATTCGAATTGCGTGCCCTCGGTGACGAATCGGTTGTGGACGCCCACGCCACGTTGTTTGGCGGATTGAGTCGC
>JBDHMQ010000152.1:0-6420 GCA_039656095.1 Gemmatimonadota bacterium
CTGTACCGTCAGCTTTCGTCAATGCTCGACCGGGCCGCCCGGAAGGGACTCATCGCCAGCAATGCAGTGGACCGGCGCAAGTCCCGTCTGTCCCGCTACGTTAAGTCTCTGAGCAACTGATCCCGGCGCCGGAGTCTCCCGGCGCCCCCTCAACCAGAGCAGGCTCAGAGATCCGCTCACCCTGAGCTTCCGTTTCCTGGCGTCTCATCGTCTTCCAACATACGTGATACGGCGTCGAACGAATCGGCGTCGTCAAGGCTGAGTGACTCCAGGAATTCCAGCTCGTCCAGGAAGTCGTCGCCCGACCCCGCGCCATCCGTCGGCTCGGCGTCAGCCACCAGCTCAATCACCGGTTCTGGCTCAGGTTCTGGCTGAGCTTCCGCTTCTGGCGTCAATTCTGGCTCAGGCTCAGGTTCTGCCACTGGTTCAGGTTCTGCCACTGGTTCATGCACCAGCTTCGGCTTTTGCGCCGGCTGAGTGGGCGTAGAAGCGGCATCCGCCCCACCGAGCTCCGCCAACACCTTTTCCATCTCTGAGACCGCTGCCGTCGCTACCTCCAGTTCCGCCTTGATGTCCTCGAGGTGGCTCGTGTGCTCATCCCGCTGGCTCGCCCATGTCGATTCGTCAAACTCGCCGATCTGAAAGCGGAGCTCCGTTTCTTCAATCTCTGCCGACTTGCTGTCAAAGCGCCCGTCCAGTTCTGCTTTGACCACCTGGCGGTCTGCCAGGGCCGATTCAATCGCCCCTCGATGAGCCTCGAGATCAGTCGCCAGGTTGCCCAGCCGGGCCAGATAATCCGTTCGCACCCGGGCGGCAACTTCGGGTCGATACCGTGATCCGAGATTGTCGAGATTAGCCAGCCAATTCTGAAGCGTAGACCGCCGCTCCAGAAGAGACCGCATTTCTGTGGACACTCCACCGACCGATCCATCATTCTTCGCTGCGTTCATTAACTCACATCCAGTTCGAAACGCGTAATTCCACTCACGAGCGTACGCCGCACCCTGCTCGGCAGACTCCAGCCGGCGATAGGAGTATTTCGGCTTCTTGAAGCAAACTGTTCGGGTTCAACAGTCCAGACGTCGTCGGGCGCGAGAAGTACGACGTCGGCCAGGGCCCCTTCCCGGAGAGAACCGGTCTCAAGGCCCATGATCCTCGCTGGTGCGCACGACATACGATCGATCAAACCTGCGAGGGTCATGTAGCCAGGTTCAACCAGCGCCTTCATCGACAGGCCAAAGGCCGTCTCCAGACCATTGATGCCGAATGGAGCATCGTCGAACTCGCGTTCCTTTTCTTCATAATGGTGCGGTGCATGGTCCGTGGCGATCACGTCAATCACACCATCCATCAGGGCCTGGCGTACGGCTTTGACATCCGCCTCCGTACGAAGGGGTGGATTCACCTTCGCTTCTGTATTGTAGCCGCGTGCCATCTCCTCCGTCAGGATGAGATGGTGCGGGGTTACTTCGGAGGTCACGGTGAGACCTTTGTCGCGGGCCAGGCGGAGTTGTTCAACCGTCTCGCGGGCCGAGACATGGCATACGTGGAGATGTCCACCAGTGAGTTCCGCGAGCATTACATCGCGCGCGACCATCGCGGATTCCGCACAGTTAGGCATGCCGCGCAAACCAAGCGCCGTAGCGACAGATCCCTCATTCATCACCCCGCCGGCAGCCAATTCGACATCTTCTTCGTGCTGAATGACCGCGATTCCGAAAGTCTGCGTGTACTCGAGCAGACGACGCATAAGATTGGAATCTCGGATTGGGTATCCATCGTCAGAAACGCCTACTGCGCCGGCTGCCACGAGCTCACCGATTTCCGTCATCTGCTTGCCCTGCTGGCCAATCGTTGCCGCTCCTATCGGCATGACGCGCGCGCCATCTGCCGATTCCCCCGCTGCCTTCACATATCCGACGGCGGCCGGATTGTCGATCGGAGGACTGGTGTTCGGCATTGTCCAGACAGTAGTGAATCCGCCCGCTACAGCCGCCCGAGCCGATCAATCCGGGCGCAACTACGAGTCCGGATGCATCGATCGACTCTGCGTCCTCTGGGGCCTGAAGCCCGGGCCCGATTGCCGCAATCCGGCCGTCTTCCAGGATCACGTCCGCAGGACCGTCGAGTCCTTGCGACGGATCGACCACGCGTCCGCCATGGATCCAGACACGTGTACTCATGGCCCCCCTCCCTTCGCGTCTTCCGCCAACTCCGGTCGACCACCAGCCAGCAGGTAGAGAACTGCCATTCGCACGGCCACTCCATTTGTTACCTGCGGTAGGATCACTGATTGGGGTCCGTCTGCGACGTCGGAATCAATCTCGACGCCTCGATTCATGGGCCCTGGATGCAGGATGACCGTTTCTCGTGGGGCACGCTTGAGTCGCGCCCGCGAGACGCCGAACACACGATTGTATTCGCGCAGCGAGGGGATGAACCCGGCGTCCATTCGCTCGAGCTGCAACCTGAGAATATTCAGCGCGTCGGCCCACTCGATCGCGTCTTCGATGTGAGAGAACACCGTCACTCCTAGATCTTCGATGCCAAGCGGGATCAGGGTGCGCGGTCCACAGACGGCCACCTCGGCTCCCATCGCTTGAAGACCGAAGATGTTTGATCGAGCGACCCGCGAGTGCACGATATCTCCGACGATACACACCTTGAGACCCTCGACTCGGCCGAGGCTGTCCCGCAGCGTAAGCATATCGAGCAATGCCTGTGTGGGATGCTCGTGCTGACCGTCACCGCCATTGATCACATTGGACGGAATCCGGTCGGCGAGGAACTGGGCGGCTCCGGACGATCCGTGACGGATCACCACCATGTCGATACGCATCGCCTCGAGATTGCGAGCCGTATCCACCAGGGTCTCCCCCTTCGTCACGGACGAGCCACTCGAACTGATGTTTACTGTATCGGCACCAAGTCGTTTCTCGGCGAACTCGAACGAGATCCGTGTTCGCGTCGAAGGCTCAAAGAAGAGATTCACTATCGTCTTGCCACGCAGGACCGGAACCTTCTTGATCCTGCGCTCGCTGATTTCCTTGAACGGCTCAGCGGTGTCGAGAATCGCTTGAATTGTTTCGCCTGGCATGCCTTCGAGACCAATGAGATCTTTTCCGAGTCCCGGCATATTCACATCGGTCATTCGGAGCGCGCTCCTTCAGCGCGAACGACTCGGGCACACAGTTCGCCGTCCTGTTCGGGTACCCGAACCTCTACGTGCTCACCCTCGATTGCTTCGTAGGACACACCTACAAAGTCTGCCTGGATTGGCAACTCGCGCCCACCTCGATCGATGAGGACGCAGAGTTCGATGCGGCCCGGCCGCCCAAAATCGGCGATCTCGTTGAGCGCCGCCCGAATGGTGCGTCCCGTGTACAGAACATCGTCCACGATGACCACTCGCAAGCCCGTGACATCCCCAGGAATCTCGGTCATCCCAATCACGGGCAGTGACCCGATCTGCGCGAAATCATCCCGATACAGAGTGATGTCCAGGGAGCCAGTACTGATCGCATGACCCGTCCGACCCGCGAGCAGGTCGGCCAATCGCTCGGCGAGTTCGACCCCACGTCGCCTGATTCCTACAAGCAGCAGATCGTCCGCCGGGCCCCGCGAGAGGATGTCGTCTGCCAACCGACCAAGCGTTTGGTCTACGCCTGCATCATCCAACAGGATGTGTGGCTCCGTCTCTCGGGTCATAGGTCGGCGGGCCTCCTGGGCAAGCATTGGCATCGTAATAACGGGCATCTGACTGGCGGAGTATACGGGCGCTGCAGGCCCCGATCAACGGCCGATCATGGGCTCGTTGAACGAGCCGCCGGGCGTGTTCAACTTGTCAAACAGATGCGGACCTGCCTAGCTTTTTGCCCTTCTAACTATCGGTTCAGTCAACTCAAATCAGATCGGACGCGCGATGACGGCTCAGTCGTTTGCTTCTTTGCTCGCCCTCATTGCGTCCGTGGCGCCGTCTTCCGCCACTTCCACGGTCGTGTCACCTGACCAGGATGACCAGCGCGTCGAGGTGCGAGCCCCGGCTATTGCACTCACAGGCACAGGAACAGACATCGGCCTCACGCTGGCAGACGGGCTTACGGCCACGTCGTTCCGGCTCGTGACCGCAGATGGGCAGGAGTTGGCGACCGGCATGCTGGAGCCCGGAGAGGAATTTTCACTCGACAATCTGCAACTTGCCAGTGCAGGCTCTTTTCCCCTGACGCTGGTTCTCTCGGATCAGGTTTCCAGCGCCATATCAATCGATCCGATGGTGCTGCCGGGCTGGCTCAGCCTGCTGCCAGCTCTCGTTGCCATTGCCCTCGCCCTGATTTTCAAGGAGGTCGTGGTCTCGCTGTTCTTTGGTGTGTGGTTTGGTGCGTTGTTTGTCGCCGGACTGAACCCGATCGCCGCGACCTTCCGAAGCGTGGACACGTTCATTGTCCCCGCCCTGGCCGACCCGGACCACGCGGCGATCCTGGTCTTCTCTGCCCTTCTACTGGGAATGGTGGGGGTAATGGGACGGAACGGTGGAACCCAGGGCATCGTGGAGGCGCTAAGTCCGCTCGCGACGACACCGCGGCGCGCACAACTCGCTGCGTACCTTGGCGGACTTGCGATTTTCTTCGATGACTACTCGAACACGCTGATAATCGGCAACACGATGCGGCCAATTACCGACCGGATGAAGGTGTCGCGCGAGAAGCTGGCCTACATCGTGGATTCGACGGCCGCGCCGGTGGCGGCGATCGTGTTCGTGTCCACATGGGTCGGGTTCCAAATCGGCCTGATCGGTGACGGACTTGAAGCGGCGGCCGCCCAACCTGGTACGTCCCCGGAACTGGCGGCCCAGCTCCTTGCAGCCAGCCCGTTCAACATATTCATCCACTCGATTCCCTATTTGTTCTATCCGATACTGACGCTCGTAATGGTCGGGATGGTTATCTGGACACAGCGTGACTTTGGTCCCATGTGGAAAGCGGAAAACCGGGCCAGCCGAGGCGAAGGACTGCATCGCGAAAATGCGATGTTGCTTGTCGATACCGAGAACAATGTGATGGAACCAGTCGAGGGCGCTCCACACCGCTGGCAGAATGCTGCCCTGCCTGTGATCACGGTATTTCTGGTAGTGGTGTTCGGTCTCTATTTCGACGGTCGGGCCGCGCTTGGCCGGGCGGGAACACTGTCGGAGATATTTGGCGAAGCGAACGCTTACAGCGCGCTTCTTTGGGGTTCACTTTCCGGAGTCCTTGTCGCGATCGCCCTTTCTGTGACTCAGCGCATCATGAGCCTGAAGGATTCAGTCGGCGCGATGATCGGCGGCATCCAGGCGACCTTGCTCGCTTTTCTCGTGCTGATACTCGCCTGGTCGCTTGGCCAGGTGACCGAGGTTCTGGGCGCGGCGGAATACCTCAGCGGGCTGCTCAGCGGCAACCTGCCGGTACCGCTACTCCCGGCTTTCGTGTTTATCATGTCCGCTACGATCGCGTTCGCTACGGGCACGTCATGGGCAACGATGGCGATCCTCATTCCGCTTGTCATTCCGCTGTCAGTATCGCTCGGTGGCGCGGAGGCATTCACGGCGGGAGCAACGAGTTCGCTGCTTGTCGGGACGCTGGCCTCGGTACTGGCTGGCGCGATCTGGGGGGATCACTGCTCGCCGATCTCAGACACTACAGTGCTCAGCTCGATGGCCTCTGCCTGCGATCATGTCGATCACGTTCGAACGCAGATGCCATACGCTCTACTTGTCGGTGGAATTGGAATCGTGGCGGGCAATATTCCGACGGCTTACGGCATGCCTCCGGTTTTCTCCTACCTCGTTGGAGCGACCGTTATTTTCCTCGTGCTGCGCTTCGTGGGTCGACCGGACCTGGACTCGCCGCAGTTCACCGACTAGCGTCGCGTCCGAAAAAAAGCGCGCAACAGGTCCCCGCATTCCTCGCCGAGGATGCCGGGCTCAACTGCGACGCGATGATTCAGCCGGTCGTCCTGAACCAGATTACCCAGGGAGCCGCACATTCCGGCCTTTGGGTCGGAAGCGCCGAACACCAGGAGTGGCATCCTGGACAGCACGATCGCCCCGGCACACATCGCGCACGGTTCCAGCGTCACGTACAGCGTATGACCTTCAAGCCGCCAATCGGCTAGCGCTCCTGCAGCTGCCCGCATTACGAGCACCTCAGCGTGCGCTGTGGGATCGCTTCGTCCCCGCGTGCGATTGTGATCCTCATACAGTGTGCCTTCCGGGGCCTGGATAACTGCACCAACGGGAACCTCTCCCTCGGCTTCGGCCATATGTGCCTGAGCGAGCGCGCGCTGCATCAGCTCGCTGCTACGATCAGGATTCATTCGCCGGCAGGCATGTCAGGCAGCTCGCCAATTGCTTCCAGAGCCTTGTCTAGTCTCTCGACACACATC
>JBDHMQ010000153.1:0-5474 GCA_039656095.1 Gemmatimonadota bacterium
ACCGGCTTTCCACTCAGGATCATCCCCAGCGCTTCCTGGAGCCCGATCACGGCGGGTAAGCGAACCGTGCCTCCGAATCCCGGGATGATGCCGAGGCGCACTTCTGGCAGACCAATTCGTGTGGCCGGACGATCTGTTGCGACCCTGTGTTTGCAGTGCAGAACAAGCTCTGTGGCACCGCCCAGGCATGTGCCGTCGATCACAGCCACCGTTTCGACCCGCAGTCTCTCCAACCGGCGAAAAATGCGTTGCCCTTCAGCACTGGCGGCTTTCGCCTCGGCGGCAGACTCGAGTCCGGCAAACTCACGTACGTCGGCGCCAGCGATGAACGATCCCGGCTTGCCGCTCCGAACCACCAACGCGTGAATATGGCCATTAGCGATGCGGGATTCTAATTGCGCGAGCAGGGCGTCCAACGAGCGGAGTACGGCTGCCGAGAGGACGTTGATCGGGCCGGGCTGATCGAACGTCAGCCAGCCTACATGGCTGCGGTCGACCTCGAAGGTCAGCCCGCCGTCGAGGATCTGCAGATCTTCGTTCATCGGGATGCCAATATTGTCAGCAGACCGGGAGACGGAGCACGCCTCCCGGCTGCGGGTAGACTAAAGTCGTTCGCGGACTGTGCCGTTGGAATCATTGAGCGTGACGGATTCCTGATCTCCAACAGGAACATTCCAATATACTTCGCCATCGGCAGTATTTGCCCGTGCCGTTATCCACCAGTCGCCGCCCGGAAGCTTTATGGTAGCCAATCCATCGGCGTTGGTGGTGTCCGCGAGTACCTCATCGCTACCGACAAGGCTCATCTGGATGTCGAAGTAGCCGGCGTAGGTCTCATCCTGCCACAGGTCATCGACAATCTTGAACGCATTTCTTGCCTCTGCGACGGCTTCCTGGGCGGCGGTGAACCGTTCGAACAGATCCTTCTTCTCCCGATCGAGCCGGTTTACCCTGGTCTCTCCCTGGTCGAACTGCTCGAACAGTCGACGATAGGCTGGATCGCGCGAGTCCATATTCTGCAATTGCGTGGACAGCTGCTGCAGCGCATCGCGCTCATTGGCCCAATCCATGTCCTTGGCCCGCCATTCGGCCTGAAGGACATCAACCGCCTCGGCCTCAGCCCTGAGCTCCGCTGACATCTGGGGGCGCGGTGAGGAAGCCTGCGTATCAAGAGCGTCGAACACCGAGTCTCGATCAAACGGCAGGAATTCAACCGGAATGTTCGCCCGCGACTCAGGTCCGTCGGCGCTTTCGGTCGTTACCAGCACGGTCACACTAGATCCACATGCCGCCGCAACCAGCGCTGCGCCTGCTACGAGAACTGCTGAAAATCGTTGAGTCCGCATTCCCGGCTCTCCCACGTTAGAACCCCAATGACTGAATTCAGTGCGGGCGCAAATCTACCCGCGAGGCGGTGTGATTGGCAAACAAGATTGCGAGCCTGCAGACATAACTGCGGAGGTTAGTAGACCAGGTCGTCCAGCAAGTAGTTTCTTGGGTTCGCTGCCCGGTCGTTGACCAACACCTCATAATGCAGGTGAGGCGCAGTGGCGAGCCCCGTCTTTCCGATTTCGCCAATCACTTCACCACGACGTACCCGCTGTCCGCGCTTCACGTTGATACTGGCCGCATGAGCATAGCGCGTTACATAGCCGTACCCGTGGTCGATTTCGATCGTCTTTCCGTACCCGACCTTCGTGCCGGCATACGTCACCCGTCCAGCGCCTGTCGCGAGGAACGGCGTGCCAACCCGGGCGGATATGTCCATTCCGGGGTGCGGTCGATTCACGAGTAGTACGGGATGGAAGCGGCTCCGGCTGAAGCTCGAACTGATCCAGGAATCGGGTGACTGTACGGGCCGGATAGACGGTCGAGCGCGGAACACCTCTTCATGAACGGCTACCGAGTCCATCGCTTCGTTCAGGCTGGCGTCGAGCAGTTCGACACGCCGCACGAGCTTATCTACGTCGTAGCTCGCCGCGAGCGCACGAGTCGCCAGGTTACCGGACAGGCGCAAAAATTCTTCGCGCGACGGGTTTCCGATCAGTGGACCACCGACACCCACGGCCTGTACATCCGGGTCTATGTAAGGAAGGCCGGCAAGCAGTCGAATCTGCTGGTCCCGCTCCGAGAGGCCGTCGATGAACTGGTCGAGGGTTGTGACCTGCGATTCCATACGGTCAAGGTCCGCAGATAGGTTACGGTTCTCGACTCGTAGACGCGCGAGTTCGGTCTCACGGACAGCATCGATGCCCAGGCTGGCAGCGAAACCGATGGCCAACAGGAGCGCGAGCGAACCTGCCGCCAGCGCCAGTCCTGCGACCCGCCGTGTTAGTTTGAGGTGCCTGATCCGCCCACCACCTTCGGGCATGATCTGGACGGTCCAATGTGAAGGCTTCAGTTCTGCCTCATCCATCACGGACACACAACACCCTCAACCGCCTCGGTTGCGATGGGGATTGTGCGCCCTCGTCAGACTTGTATTCGACTGGGAACTGCAGCTCGGGGAGACATACGGTCGCCGAGCGGGACGCCGGGAGACTAAACGGACCTGGCCGGACCTGTCAAGGCACCAGGCAGGTTAATCGCGGGTCTGTTCAATGCGGGGGAACAGCACGCCTTCACGTTGTTCGGGCAGTCTGGTCGGCCAGTTGTCGCCAAGTTCGTCAAACGGAGGGACAGGTTCCGCACCGCCGAGCCGGCTCCAGATCTCCGTCGACTTGTCAGGCATGAATGGCGCCAGGGCCACCGCCGTCCGGGCCAGCGCTCGAATAAGCGCCCCGAGAACAGCATCCAATTCATCTGCCGCATCCGGGTCGCGAGCCAGTGCCCATGGAGCCATCGTGTCGATGAAACCATTCGATCGGCGAATGATGGTCATCACATCTTCCAGCCCATCGTGCAGTTGCAGGGCATCCATGTGCTCCATGTACGCACCGAGCGCCGTGTCGGCAGCCGCATCAAGCTCGGTCCCGTTACCGTCGGGGATTCTTCCATCTCTGTACTTTTCGACCATGGCGACCGTTCGGTTCAGAAGATTGCCGAGGTCATTTGCAAGGTCTGCCTGGTAGCAAGCGTCGAACTGATGCAGAAAGCTCTCGACAGACGGGAAGTTCCGATCTGAATCCCACGGAACCTCGCGCATCATGATATATCGGAACGCATCCGGTCCGCGGCGATCAATAAGACTGCCGAGATTGACGAGTTCAGCTTCGGATTTCGACAGCTTTCCGCCACTGATCATTACGAAACCGTGCGCCCATACCGTTTTCGGCAGCGGTAGGCCGGCGGACATCAGCATGGCGGGCCAGATCACACAGTGGAAGCGTGTGATGTCCTTGCCGATCACATGCAGATCAGCCGGCCACCAGTCCTCGTATTCTTCAGATGGAAAGCCGAGTACCGAAAGATAGTTGGGCAGGGCATCGAACCAGACGTATACGGTGTGGCCATCCGCACCGGGGAATGGGACGCCCCATGATACGCGCGACCGGGAGGCACTGATATCCTCGAGCCCGCTCTCCAACAGGCGCAGGATCTCATTGCGACGGCTTACCGGCTGAATGAACTCAGGGTGAGCGGCGATGTGGTCGAGGAGCGGCTGTGTGTACTTCGACAGTCGGAAGAAGAAGTTCTCCTCTTCAGTCCAACCGATGTCCCGACCCGGATGCTCCGCGCACTTTCCGTCTACAAGCTCAGATTCCTTGCGGAAGGCTTCACAGCGTTCGCAGTAGTAGCCCTCATATCGATCCAGATAGATGTCGCCCGCTGCCTGGACGCGGCGCACGAGGTTGTGGACGGCCTCAACGTGCGGCGAGTCAGTTGTGCGAACAAAGTCCGTGTTCGACACGTGAAGGCGTTGCCAGGTGTCGGACCATCGGGTGGCGATCTTATCGACCCACGCCTGCGGCTCTACGCCCTCACGCTCCGCCTCCGTCAGAACTTTCTGCCCGTGTTCATCCATACCGATTGAGAATCGAACATTGTCGCCACGCAACCGCCTGTACCGGGCGATGACGTCAGCACCAATTTTCTCGAATGCGTGTCCCATGTGAGGATCGCCGTTCGCGTAATCGATCGCTGTCGTTATGTAATAATTGGCCATGATGTCGAAAGCAGAGTTACGGGTGAATCAGCTGTCAGGCTGGTCGTGTCGGGGCGCGCGATTCCGGTCGCCGGGTCGGCCTCTTACACTTCGGACACTGTCCCCGGAGTCGGATTGTACCGAGACAGTCTTCTTGCGGATGCTGTCGAGAGTCACGGTCCGAAGATCGCCGGTCTGATCCCGGAGGGAGACGGTGTCGCGAAAAATATCCCAGCCCACGACCTCCGCCTCGCCCTGATCCGTGGTGATTGTCCGACCCACCTTCGGAAATCGTTTCTTAGCCTGTAAGTAGAAATCATGCTCGTAGTGCAGGCAGGACATGAGCCGCCCGCATGCCCCTGAAATCTGTGCCGGATTCAGCGACAGGCCCTGGTCCTTGGCAAGCTGGAGCGTGACGGGCTCGACCTGCGGCAACCAGAGCCGGCAGCACAGTTCGCGACCGCAGCGTCCGAGTCCTCCGAGCCGCTTCGCCTCGCAATCTGTCGCAGCTCAATTCTCGTCCTGAACGCACGGGCCATTTCCTTCACGAGGGCCCTGAAGTCCACACGTTTATCGGCCGTGAAGTAGACTGTGAGCTTGTTCCGGTCCCACTGCCACTCGGCCTCGCTGACTTTCAGACGCAGGCCGTGCTGCCGGACAAACTCGCGTGTACGGCGTCGCAACTCCGGCTCTTCGGCATTCAGCGTCAGCCGCCGCTCCACATCGACCTGCGCCGCGCGACGCAGCACGCGTTTCGAAGGCGGGACGACCGGTCCGTGATGCGCGTGGTCACATCCTCCGTCGCAGGAATGTGTCTCGCCGTCGACGACCTTGCGGACCCATCCCAGATCCTGACCGCGGTCGGCTTCCACCACTACGTACTCATGATTGCGCAGCGGCTTCTCGCCACGGTACGAGTAGTAATCCGACCTGAGTCCCTGGAATCGAACCTCGACGATCTGGCGTACCCGGGATCCTCCGGCAGCCGGTATCGGACGGGGGGGTGCGTGTCCGCGCCGCGCCTGTTGTGCTTCAGCCACGGGAGACTTCTTCCCAACGGCCCATCGCGTAATACTTCTCACGGCGCTTCGCGACGAGCTCGTCTGCCGAAAGCTCCTCGAGATCGTCCAGGTGTCGTCCTATCGCTTCGCCGACTGCCATGCAGGTCGGCTCAGGATCGATATGTGCGCCTCCTCCAGGTTCCTCTATGACCTCGTCTATGATTCCAAACTCCACCAGATCGGGAGCCGTCAGTTTCAGGGCCTCCGCGGCATCGGCCGCATTGTCGCGGCTCCGCCAGAGGATCGCAGCGCAGCCTTCGGGGGAGATTACCGAGTAGATCGCGTTTTCCAGCATCAGCACCCGGTCCGCTACGGCGATACCCAGGGCT
>JBDHMQ010000154.1:0-4563 GCA_039656095.1 Gemmatimonadota bacterium
CGACATTCCGGCCACCTTCTCGAGCTTTAGCTCCAGCTCCTCCGCACGCTTCCCAAGCTCCTGCTCGGTAGTGCTGAGCTCCTGGCGCCGTTGCACCATCTCTTCTTCGCGTGCCGCCAGCCGCTCACTACGTTGGTCGATCTGCTCAAGCTTGGCTGCGGCACCTTCGTCCCGCTCAGCAAGCCTTCGCTCGAGGTTTTCCAGATCTGTCCGGCGGCCATCCAACTCGGCGACGAGCTCTTCTTTGAGTCGGTACCCTTCCTCTTTGCCCTCCAGCACGTTGGTTCGGCGAATCGTGTCCGCCTCCTCACGCGCAACCCTGAGCAAGCCATCCGCCTCAGATTCGGCCCCCTGGCGCAACCGCGCAGCACGCCTGGACTCTACCAGTCTTCCGGCGCCCAGACCGGCGAACAGACCTCCAAGGAGCGCAACTGCCGCAATGCTCAACGTTGTAAGGTCCATGGGCCGACTCCATCGCATCTATAGTTAAGGAAGACCGTCTTGCGGCCCCCGTGTCTCTCTCACCCGACCAGCTCAGGCTTTCGCGCACAAAAAAGCCGGCGGGACTCACATCCGCCGGCTCAGGGCACCCGCCATAGAATCCCTGCGTGTGGTTCCTAATGCCTGCCGCGAATCTGCCCGTTTCCCAAATATCCCGCTAGCTGTGAGGATCCCAATTCCGCTTGCGTAGCCCCCCTGTTAAGCGCCGTCTCCACCTTATTTCGCAACTCCCCAATACGGCGATGTACGAATTCGGACTGCCCCTCCTGATCTTCTCGGATCCGG
This sequence comes from Gemmatimonadota bacterium, assembly GCA_039656095.1. GTDB lineage: Bacteria > Gemmatimonadota > Gemmatimonadetes > Palauibacterales > Palauibacteraceae > JARFPW01. The sequence continues at coordinate 787 of JBDHMQ010000154.1, forward strand.
AACAACTCGTCCGTAATCTGCATGGCTGCCAGAATCGCCGCCTTATGTGGCTCGGAAACATGTCCCGAGACATGTACCGACTGGACCCGCTCGTCTACATGTTCAGCACAAGCGCGAGTGTAGTCCGGACCCGCCTCCGAGCGCAGTGCATACTCGTCGCCGAAAATAGTGACACGAACGGCGGATTTTGATGCGTCGGTCATGATGTCTCGTCCTCCATTACAACGAGCCGCCCGCGGATTCGGGCTGCGCGCTCACGCGCTTCCTTGATTACTCCGCGCAGCCTGACGTTCTCCTCTGACAGTTCCCCGAGCCGTTCCTCCAACTTCGCCGGCTCTCCCGGCTTTACTCCGGAAACCTGGAGGGTCTTCTCAAGCTTACCGCTGCGATCCTCAGCCGTCGCCACACGTTGTCGCATAGCGTCGAGTTCTTCAATCAGAGCACCGACGGCCCGCTCGAGCGCTTCGAGTTCCTGGGCTACGGCAGCGTTGTCAGGACTCCCTGACTCGGACATCAAGATCCTCCCTGAGCTTTTTCACAATCGACGCTACGCTTGCCACGATTTCGGCATCCGTCAGCGTCCGATCTGTAGCACGAAACACGAGTCGCCACGCGATGCTGCGTCGTACGCCAGCAACATCGTCCGCTTCATATACGTCAAATGGCCGAACCAGCACCAGTTCCGCAGGCCCTGCATCACCAATCACCTGTTCAACCGCGGCCGCCGAAACGCTCTGCGGCAACCACAACGCCAGGTCTCGACTCGATGACGGGTAGGTCGGCAATCCCTCGTACCGTCGGGTATCCCCAATTCCGACAGCGCCCAAAGCAAACTCGGCCGCAAATACCCCCCCAGCCCATGGCGGTCCATCCACGGCACCCGAACGAATCGGGCCAGCAGCACCGACCAACTCCTCACCAAGGAACATGGCGATCCTGTCCTCCCCGAGCCAGCGGCCGAACCCGAATCCCGGTTGATCCGTTTCCGGCTTACCGATTCTGAGTTCGACACCCGGAAGCAGATCTGCCAATTGTTCAACGAGGCCGCGCAGATCCCAGAAGTCAGCATCCAACCCGACGGAACTCCAATGTTCGGGCTGTCGCCGTCCCGTAAACACGAGCCCGACCCGAAGTTCTTCGAGATAAGTCTCGCGTCCCTTTCCACCCGACTCCGACTGAGGGTCACGGCGAAACACTGTCCCGATCTCAAACAATCGGACAGCGCGATGACCACGTGCAAAGTTGTGTTCGAGTCTCTCGATCAGCGGCGGTACGAGATCCGTTCGCAAGACAGCTTCCGTGGCCGACAATGGGTGCATCAATGCAACGTGATCATCCCGGGCTATTGCTTCCGACACCATCGGCAGCCCGCGCGCTTCGAGAAATCCGCGAGCCGTCAGGAAATCAGTTACAGTCTTCCGTCTGCCCCATACAGGGTCGTCAGGCACCGTACTCGGGCGAAAGGATCGGCTCTCGCTCGGGAACCGGTCGTATCCATAGCAGCGTGCGACTTCCTCAAGCAGATCCGCTTCTCGCTGTACGTCGCTGCGCCAGGAAGGCACCCGAATCTGCAGTTCGGAATCCGGTCCGTCGTCATTCACACCTTCCGCCTCGAATCCTATGGGTCGGAGCAGACCGAGAATCTGCTCGGACGAAAGGCGCAAGCCGAGAATGCGCTTCACCTGTCCCGGACGGAGCCGTACGACTAAGGGTGGCGCTTCTGGTCTGCCAACCCGAATCGCTGCGTCCTCGGCGGTTCCGCCTGCTACGGCCACAATCAACTCGACACACCGTTGCAAGGCTGCTTGCATGCCTCGCTCGTCGATCCCGCGCTCAAATCGATACGACGCGTCGGTCGACAGCCCTACCTGAGAAGCAGTTCGTCTGGTGCTTCTCGGATCAAACCACGCGCATTCAACCAGCACGTCAGTCGTAGCGTCGGAGACCTCGCTATTCGATCCACCCATAACACCGGCAAGCGCGACCGGCTTCGAAGCGTCGGCAATAACGGTGCTGTTCGACTCGAGGTCGTGCTGAGATCCGTCGAGTGTGACAAGAGTCTCGCCCGCTGCTGCGGCGCGCACACGAATCTCCGATCCGTCGAGACACTCGAGATCAAAGGCATGCAGCGGTTGGTTCAACTCAAGCAAGACATAGTTCGTGGCGTCGACGATGTTATTGATCGGCCTGGCACCCGTGGCCCGAATCCGGGACTTCAGCCAGTCCGGAGATGGCCCGACTCGAACACCTCGCACGACGCCTGCCAGGTAGCGATAGCATCTTGACTCATCGTCGATTCGGACATTGACTCCTGCTGCATTTGCGGAATTTTCTCCGTCCGCCCATACGGGGGTCCATGGCTGCCCAAACGATTCCAGTGTGACATTGGCTACCCCACCCGGTGCCAGCTCACGGGCGACTCCAACGTGACATGCCAGATCTACCCGGTTCGGAGTCAGGTCAACCTGGAGTCTGGTATCGGGCAGGCCAAGCACCTGAGCGATTGGTGCACCCACCTCCTGGCTGTCATCCAGCCGAAGAATTCCGTCACTGTCACGACCGATACCAAGTTCCACCTCGGAACACAGCATTCCGTTGCTGACGATGCCCCGGATTTTCCGTTGTTCGATCTCGAAACCGCCCGGTAAAGACCCGCCGGGCGCTATGAACGGATACAGGGCGCCCTCAACGACATTGGGAGCACCGCAGACAACCTCGAGCGGCTCACCACCGGCATCTACCTGGCACAGTGTGAGTCGGTCAGCGTTTGGATGTTTCTCAGTCCGAAGAACCCGAGCCACCACGACATCGTCCAGGCCCTCGCCGATCGGAACAAGGCGATCTACGGGCACTGCCTGCAGACTCAACTGCTGCGCGAGTTCCTCTGCCGGCGCAGTGATGGTTGGTGCGAGCGACCGGAGCCATGCAACGGAAATGTCCATTACAGGAACTGTTCCAGAAACGAAACGTCGGCTTCGTAAAGAAGACGGATGTCAGGTATCCGGTAACGCAACATCGCGATTCGGGCCGGGCCCATGCCAAACGCGTAGCCCGAATATTTCTCCGAGTCGATGCCGACCGCCTCAAACACGGCTGGATCAACCATGCCACTACCCATGATCTCGATCCACCCGGTTCCCTTACAGGCTGAGCACCCCGAAGCGTCGCACAGGAAGCACGACACATCAACTTCTGCCGATGGTTCGGTGAACGGGAAATACGATGCACGGAACCGTGTTCGAGCTCCCGCGCCAAAGAACCGTCGCACAAAGAAATCTATGGCGGCCCGGAACTCGACAAAGTCGATTCCCTCATCCACCGCCAATCCTTCAATCTGCTCGAAGGCGGGAGCGTGAGACGCGTCAAACGCATCCCGCCGGTAGCACAATCCTGGCGCGAGAATCCGGATCGGTGGCTTGCTCTCCATCATAACGCGCGCCTGCACCGGAGATGTATGCGTGCGTAGCAACACACCATCATCCAGGTAGAACGTGTCATGCATATCGGCGGCGGGATGGTCAAGCGGGATGTTCAGCGCCGTGAAGTTGTACCAGTCGGTCTCGATCTCAGGACCTGCGGCGCGCGAGAATCCAAGCTCGCGAAAAATTTCACAGATTTCATCGATTACCTGGGTCACCGGATGGCGACCGCCACGCCAGACCTGGCGTCCAGGAAGTGTAATATCCTGCGCCGGGCCTTCGCTCGTCGGCCCCGCCACAAGTTCCTCGTGCCGGTCCGCCATGGCGGCCTCGAGAGCCTTCTTTACCTCGTTGGCCA
>JBDHMQ010000155.1:0-4552 GCA_039656095.1 Gemmatimonadota bacterium
CTGGGCCGGAAGTCCAGCAGCGGCAATTGCCAGGGCCGAAACGGCTACAGACAGGGACCTGCGAAACACATGTGTCATATGATTGAAAACCTCAGGTTCAACGGGAGCTGGGATCAAAGAAGAAACTCACCTGGAGCTCATCAAACGGGAATGCACTGGGAAGCTCACCAAAAACGTCTGCTCGCGCTGCCGCCTCGATCGCCCCACGGGCCTCGAGGTCGAACGATGCATCACCGGACCGGCGGAGCCATTCAACGTCGCTTACTTCCCCCGACCGATGGATCACGAATCTGATTTCTGCCTCCAACGGTCGGGCTGTATCGGGCGGGCGCCAGTAGCGATTGATCTGCCGCACGATGTTATTGGCATACTCCGGGTCAACAAACCGGGCGCCTTCTGTCTGGACGTTCAGAGCTTCTTCGCCCGTCTCATCGGCTCGGGCGGGCTCCGTCACAGGCTCATCCACCTGCGGGACTTCCTCTACCACCGAGGGAAGCTCCGTCTGAGGAATAGGATCATCGGTCGGTTGCGGTGGCGGGGGACGATTCTCTTCTTCCGCCTGACGCGGAGGAGCCGGCGTCTCCCGTATCGGCGCCTGCATGTCGGCCGCTGCAATCAGCCGGACCTGGTATGTCTGTGCAGTGAGGGGTGGCGCCGAGCGCACCGAGAACGCGAACAGCACCACGAGCACGACGATGTGGAGGCCCAGGGAGCCCCATACGGCGGCCCGAGGAATCCTCTGCTCGAGATGTTCACGTCCTTGCATATGGGGAATCCCTCAGTTCCGTCGCCGAGTCTCAGGCTCGGCAATGAGGCTGACTGATTCCAGGTCCGCCGCGTTCAGTGTGCCAATTACCCACAGAACGACGCCGTACGGGACGTCTGCGTCGCCTTTCACATACACCGTCTGGCCATCACTGCGCTCTACGATCGGCCCGATCGCCGCCGCGAATTCGTCGCGCGACACCTCGGCGTCATCGACGTAGATCTGCCCATCCCTGTCCACCGATACGACGACACCCTCGGAAACCTGGAAGGGGGCGGACGGCGCTTTGGGTACCGTGACCTCGACACCGCCTTGAAGGATGGGTGTGGTAATCATGAAGATTACGAGCAGGGTGAACGCAACATCGACGAGACTCGTGACGTTGATCTCCGCGCGAACGGGAAGACCACCGATGCCGCCACTGTCACGCTTGCGACCTCGCATCAGACTCGGCCTTCTCGCGCCAATGTGCCGATGAATTCAGCCGCGAAACCTTCAAGCTCGCCCGTGAACAGAGCCAGTTTGCCTGCATAGTGGTTGTACGCGATGACTGCTGGAATGGCGACCGCCAGTCCGGCAACCGTCGTCATCAGTGCCTCGGCGATACCTGGGGCAACTGCGGCGATGTTCGCACTACCCTGGGTCGCGATACCGATAAACGAGTTCATAACGCCGAGCACAGTGCCCATCAACCCCATCAAAGGACTCACTGACCCAATGATCGCCAACCAGTGGAGTCCGTGCGCCAACCCGTCGCGCTCCTCTGAAAGCTCTTTCTCGAGCACGAGGAGCATCACGTCGAGCTGGGCCGGCGTAAGACCGGGCGCGCTCCCTGGCGTGTCCCGCAGAGCTGTAGGTCTGAGTTCGGTGAAGAAATTCACGCCACGGCGGAAGACTCGTGTGTATGGAGACTCCACCAATCGGGTCAGAGCCTGATAGATGGCTCCAAGCCCGTCGGCTTCTTCAATGCCGGCGACAAACTCGTCACCGTGCTGACCCAGCCGGCGAAAGTCTTTCCACTTCCAGAAGATTATGACCCATGAGACCAGCGAGAACGCTGCCAGCACGATCAGAATGATCTTCGTGACGGGCGTCGCGCCCAGGATGAGATCCCATGGATTGGAGGCAAAGCCTCCGTCCTGCAACAACAAAATTGATGCTGACGTGCCGGTCATCCTGCTGTCCCTTACAAGTGTTCAGCGATGTATTCGTAAGTCCGAAGCAATCCTTGTGTCAGGTCGATCTCCGGACCCCATCCAGCCGCTCGCAAGCACGCCGTATCCAGTGAGCTTCTAAGCAACTCGCCCGGTCTCGCCTCCGCAAACTCGATCTCCGCTCGCTGGCCAGTCACATCCAACAGCGTTTTTGCGAGGCGACACACTGACACCTCGATGCCCGTCGCGACGTTAAACGCGACGTCGTCGATGCTGTCTGGATCCGAAAGCGCCATCTCCGAGACTGCAAGATTGGCGGCGGCGACATCTCCGACATACACGTAGTCGCGTGTCTGTTCCCCGTCTCCAAAGATCGTGAGGTTCAGACCCTCCAGCAGACGACGGCAGAAAACCGCTACCACGCCCGCCTCACCGTGCGGATCCTGGCGTGGCCCGTACACGTTTGAGTACCGCAGCGCGACGCCCTCAAGGCCGTGCACTTTCCGGTAGTAGAACATGTAGTGTTCGCCTGTAAGCTTGCTCACCCCGTACGGTGAAATCGGTGCCTTGGCGGCTCGCTCACCTGTCGGCACCTGCTCGGGCTCGCCATACACGACACCCCCGGAAGACACGTAGATTACTCGCCCAACACCGGCCAGACAGGCCGATTCCAGCACGTTCAGCCAGCCGTCGACGTTGATGGAGGCGTCGAGTCTTGGATCCGCCACGGACACTCGGACATCGATCTGGGCCGCATGGTGATTTACAAGCTCCGGTCGGCGATCCTGCATGAACTGCGGCAACTCATCCGAACGAATGTCCATCTCGACGAATTCCACACCATCCGGAACGTTGGTCAGTTTTCCGGAGCTCAGATTATCCAGCGCGATAACCTGCCAGCCGTTGTCACGGTATGCCTGGCAGACGTGCGAGCCGATGAAGCCGGCGCCGCCGGTCACCAGGACGGTGCGAGACGATGTATTCATGATCCTCTGATGTGACGTGAGATGTGGATGTCGGTCGACTATGGGATGCGGCGAACGAGGCGCACGGGGTCACCGGGACGGGTTCCCGGATCGCGGACATTCGTTACCCGGGCCGTCGCCGTGCGTTCGGTCAGATGAACAACGCGGACGATAACCAGAGCGTCCCCGACTTCTGGAACAATGGCCTCGTTCTCGTCGCGCGCGAACACTGCGAACTCGTCACCGAGGCGCACGTCCTCCGTCTGGCCCAGGTCGAGAAAGATCATCTCCCCGATTCCCAGAAGCACTTGCGGGACTTCAAACCCGACGACGGTTCCCGTCAACTCAACCTCAGTTTCGACCGCACGGGCAGCGGGATCCAACACGTACTCATCGATTCCAATGATCTCGTCATCGACCGAAAAATTGCCGAATACGGACATCACGGTGGCCCTGGCGCTATCGGACCAGAGTCGATCGACCCGAAGAATCGCCTTGGGCAGCATCACGCGTCCGTAGCCCTGTTCGATCCGATCCCAGCGCACGGCCTTGAGCAGGTCACCAACCGATGGCGACAAACCGCGAAGGCCGATCACCACTTCACCAAACTGACCCGCGGATGGGGGCAGGTTCAGGTTGAGCGGATTTTCCTGTAGCACACGAACTGTCGAGCCCTGAGGTCCGACACCAGCTTCCGACACCAACAACGGAGCGCGCCGAAAATCGTTGACCGAAACAACCGGCTGTGGGGGGCCTTCACTGATCCCCAGCCTGGACTGCCCGGAACCCCCGGTGCGAGACTGCCTGAACAGTGAGTTGTCGGGAAACCCGCCATCAGAAACGAGGCCCACTCCTGAAGCCTGATCTACAGCGAGTGCCCCGGGAATCACCAATGACTCGCCTGGATAAATCCAGTGTGGATCCTCAACGACGGTCGGATTCAGTTCGAAGATGTCCACCCAGCGAAACGGACTGGACAGATAGCGGGTCGCAAGATCCCATAGCGTGTCACCTTGACGTACTGTGTGGCGCCCTGAGGACTCGGGCGTTTCCTGCCCGATTGCCGGCGCTGAAACAACGAGCAATGCCGCAGCGAGTACGAGCATCGGGGTACGCGACACAAACTTGCCTGTCATGTCCGAATCCTTACTCAGAACGGAAGATCATCTTCGCCGGCGAGTGACTCGTTGCTAAACTCAGAAACATCGCCCGACGGCGCTGCGCTACTGCTGCTCCGGGGTCGGGACTGTTCGCCGCCACCATCGCGGCCTCCAAGCATGATCAATTCTCGTGCCCGAATTTCCGTCGTATACTTCGTCTGGCCGTCCTGTCCTTCCCACTGGCGGTATTCGATGGAGCCTTCCACATAAATGCGGTCGCCCCGTTTCAGGAATCGTTCACATATCTCCGCCAGCTTGTCCCAGCAGACCACACGATGCCATTCGGTCTTTTCCTGCTGCTGTCCCTGTCGGTCATTCCAGCGGCGCGACGTCGCGATGGAAAGTGTGGCTACCTGTGTTCCGCCCGTAGTACTGCGAACTTCTGGGTCGGCACCGAGGTTTCCGATGAGTTGCACCTTGTTCAGCGATCGCGACATAACCGTCCTCTGGATGATGCGGTTTCAGTTTGTATCCGGAGCAGAATTGCCGTCCGGTGGCCCAGCAAAT
>JBDHMQ010000156.1:0-7927 GCA_039656095.1 Gemmatimonadota bacterium
GGCATCGTGCTCTCCGAGCGAAGAGCGAGCACCGAGGCAGCAACGGCAAATCGGGCTGACTCTTCCGGGCGATTTTCCTGCAGAGTACTGAAGGCCAGCGCCGCCGTGCACACGTCTCCAGCTCCGTTGGCATTCACAACGTCCACTGTGGGGGGTGTAACTTCGCCCCGCTCCTTGCCGGCTCCGTCTCTTGAGCTTCCCCAAACCATGCCGCTTGCTCCGAGGGTCAGGAAGACCGTATTCACGCCTTCGGCGAGAAGCTGGTCCAGCGCTTTCATGGCGCTCCTCTCGTCTGCCAACTCGATCTCTGTGAGCACCTCGGCTTCCAGTCGATTGAGCTTCAAGACGTCGATCCGGTCAAGCAGGCCTGTCAGCCTGCCGACTTTGCTGGCTGACACCCCGTCCACAAGTAGCGGTCCGCTGCGGTCGGCGTTCAGCAGGGCTTCAAGAGTAGACCTGTCCAGATTTGTGTCGGCCACCGTCAAATCAGCCCCACCAATCAGCCGCTCGTGATCGTGCATGAAGGCCGGGCTCAGCTCAGCCATCACGCCCATGTCGTTGACGGCGGAATCGAGCTCACCCTGTCGCGTCAGTATCGAAAGGTAAATCGAGGTTGGATAGCGCTTGCTCGTATGCGCGAGGCTTGTATCGACACCGGCGTCCACACACCCGGCGAGAAGCTGTCGACCGTAAGCATCATCTCCGACTGCCGTGAGAAGCGTCGTGCTGGTGCCCAACCTGGCCAGGGCCTCTGCCACGTTGCGCGCAACGCCACCGAACGAAAACGATATCTGGCCGGGATTCGAATTTGCACGAACCAGATCACCGCCGGGCTTTCCCGCGATATCGATGTTGCTGCCGCCGATTACGACGACGCTTTTGTCAGCGAGGGAAGAGCTGGACATCGTTTTCCGGTCCGAATCGGCTAGTAGGGTGTGTCTCCGCCGTCTGTGTTGATCGACTGGCCCCGAATGATTGCGGCGTCGTCGGAGAGTAGGAACGCGACAACCCGACCGACCTCCTTCGGTTCGACATGCCGCCCGAGCTGCGCCGGGAACATCTGGCTGTGCAGGTCAGCGGGCTCGCCGCCGAACCGTTCGGCCAGCCACTCAGCCACACCTGCCAGCATCGGGGTGTCGACGCCCCCGGGGCACACGCAATTGACATTGATATTATGCTCGGCCCACTCCGCGGCGAGGCTCCGAGTGAGACTAATCACGCCGGCCTTGGTTGCGTTGTAGGCCGCCATGTTGGGATAGCCGACCTTGCCTGCGTTGGACGCCACGTTGACGATCGAGCCGCCGGATTCGCGCTCTATCATTGCGCTGGCGACCAATCGGCTCACCACAAACACGGAATGAAGATTCACGTCGTACTGGCGTTGCCAATCCTCTTCGGTCGCGTCGAACGCCGGGGCCATCCGGAGCAGGCCGGCGTTGTTCACCAATCCGTCTACGCTGCCAAACTCGTCGAGTGTTCTGGATAGGGCTGCTTGCACCGAGCCGGTGATCGTCACGTCCGCCTCGACACCGATCACCCTGGCGCCCGCCTCTGACAAGTCGGCGGCGACCTGAACGGCCTGCTTCCCATCCAGATCCAGGATCGTGACCAGGGCGCCCGCAGCGGCTACCACCTCTGCGATGCCATAGCCGATTCCACGCGCCGCGCCCGTGACTATGATTGAGCGATCGGCCAGCGACTTCGCCGAATGTGTCAAAACGACGGGCCGGTAAGGTTGCCGCCGTCCACGATCAAGTCTGTCCCGGTGATCCAACGCGAGGCCTCGGAGCAGAAAAACAAGCAGGCGTCAGCGACATCGGCTGCTTCGCCCAGCCTGCCGAGCGGGCAGGCCGACAGCCATCGCTCCACGCCGTCGGGCCAAGCGGCCTCGATGCCTTCGCGTCCGATCAGGCCGGGGGACACCGAGTTGACCCGAATTCCCTGCGGTCCGAGTTCCGAGGCCGCGCTCCGCGTAAACATGAGAACCCCGGCCTTGGCAGCGTTGTAATGGCTGTGCCCCCAGGCGGCCCGCACACCCTCGATGGAAGCGATGTTGACGATGGAGCCGCTACCGATACTGGCCATGTGGCCGGCAGCGGCCTGGGTACACAAAAACACACTGCGCAGATTTGTCTCAATGACGCCGTCCCAATCGGCTGGCGTCAGTTCCATCAATCCGCCGACCGGGTAGTTTCCAGCATTGTTGACCAGGAGATCGATGGATCCGAAGTGTTTGGCGACACCATCGAACAGGGCGGCTACGTCCTCGGCCTGCGTCACGTCCGCCTGCATCGTCATGGCTTCTCCGCCGTTGTCCCGAATGTCTTCGGCTACGGACCGGGCGCTCGTCTCTGAGGTGCGGTAGTGGATGCACACGCTGGCGCCGGCCTCACCCAGGCGCCGGGCAATAGCGGTTCCGATACCCGATGCGGCACCGGTTACCACCGCGACGCGGCCATCGAGTCGAAGCAGATCATTGACCGAAGGATTCATACAGACACGCTCGCGGACCGCATTCCGGGAGTCAAGCGAGAATCCCGGCCAGCGTGGCAGTCATCAGGGTGGCACCCAGTCCTCCGACCATGGCCCGAATGCCGAGCCGGGCCATGTCGCTGCGTCTGCGGGGTGCGATCCCGCCGATGCCTCCAAGCTCGATGGCGATGGCGCCAAAACTCGCAAAGCCGGTCATCGCGTAGGTGGTGATCAGGATGGCCTGGTTCGAGAGATCCACCCCGTCTGCCAGCCAGGCAGCCAGCGTCCGGAAGGATACGAATTCGTTGGCGACAACTTTGATCCCGAGTAGGCTTCCCACCTGAACCGAGTCGGCCCATGGAACCCCAATCAGCCAGGCCACCGGAGCCAGCACCCAGCCGAAGATCCGCTCGAGAGTCACTCCCTCGATGCCGACCAGGCCCGTCGTCCAGGCCAGCATGCCGTTCACCAGAGCAATCAGAGCGAGAAATGCGATCAGCATGGCCGCCACATTCAGTGCCAGCCACATGCCGTCGATGGCTCCGCCCGCTGCCGCATCGATCGAGTTGACGTGCGTCGACTCGAGTTCGACCTGCAGGGTTCCGCGCGTCTCCGGCTCTTCCGTTTCAGGAAACAGCATCTTGCTCATCACGATCCCAGCGGGCGCCGCCATGATCGAAGCCGCGAGCAGATGTCCGGCGATATCCGGAAAAAACGGCGCCAGCATAGCCACGTACGCGGCCATCACGCCGCCGGCGACGGTCGCGAATCCTCCCGTCATCACCGTGTTGAGCTCGGACGTTGTCATCCGGTCTATGAATGGGCGTACCAGCAGCGGCGCCTCAGTCATTCCGATGAAGATGTTTCCGGCGGCCGACGTGGTTTCCGCGCCGCTCGTCTTCAGGGACCGCTGCATCACCCAGGCCATACCCTTCACCACGCGTTGCATGAGCCCCAGGTGATACGCCAGTGCCATCAGCGACGAGAAAAAGATGATCGTCGGCAGCACACTGAACGCCAGCATGGCATTAGAAACCCCGGCCCCATCCAGTCTTGAGTACGAGGATGGCGAACACGAGCTGGAGCCCCACTCCCTTGGCGACCAGGGCCCAGTCGATCGCCTTGCGACGGGCCGAAAACGCCCAGGCGACCGAGAGGAGGAACACGATTCCCAGCATCCCGCGGCCCAGTCGCAGCATGAACGGGATCTCAACGCTTCCAGCCAGGCCCTCGAGACCTTGCAAGTGGATTGATCTCCTGTGGCAGACGAAAAAGCGTGTGGTCTGGCTGGCCGCGGAGTCTAGCTACAAGATACAGCGGATTCAAGCAGCGAGATCATGGACTGGTCTGTTGGGTTGACGAGTCGTACATGGTGCGCCACCCTCCAGCGGCAGCGAATTCGACGCACTTCTCGGCACTGGGCTGAGTTTCCTGTTACACGGAGCGAGCATGGACGGACAACCCCTATTCACCGATCTGTTCGGCGTCATGGCTGTCATTACCATGGTGCCGGTGTTCTTCCTGTGGCTCGAAAAGACGACGAAGTGGAAGGTGTTCGAGTTCCTGCCCGCCATTATCTGGATCTTCCTCACGCCCATCCTGCTCAGCAATCTGAACGTCATCCCCGGAATCGAGTTCTCGGTGATTCCGCAATCGAGCGATATCTACGGAACGTTTCGGTCGTTTGCCGTGCCGATGTTCATCGTCCTGATGCTGCTCGACATCGATATCCGCCAGACGATGAAAGTGGCCTGGCGTGGCGCCGCCGTCCTCGTAATCGGGTCTGTCGGGATCGTCATTGGTTGCGTTGCCGCCTTTGTGCTGTTCCGCGCCGGTCTTCCTGACGATGCCTGGTCGGGGTTCGGTGCTCTGGCGGGTAGCTGGATTGGCGGCACGGGCAATCTGGCTGCTGTAGCCGAGAGCTTGAACACGCCGGACGAGCTAGTCGGAGTCGTCGTGATCGTCGACAATCTTGTCTATCTCGTCTATTTCCCGCTTATCCTCACCTGCAAGCGCTGGGCGCCCTGGTTCAACCGGTTCACAGGGGTGACGCAGGAAGAGATCGATGCTGTGTATACTGCGGGCGCAAATGTGGAAAAGAAGCGGCACGAAGTGACCTTTCCGGGCTTGCTCACACTTGTAGGCTGGGCGTTTGCCGCAATCCTGGCGGCCAACTGGCTATCGACGTTCATTCCGCCGGTCGGTCGAGTTCTCGGCCAGTCTACGTATGCGATCCTGCTCGTCACTACGTTCGGAATCGCGCTGTCCGCAACGCCGCTCAAGAAGGTGCCGGGGACTGAACCGATAGCGATGGCTCTGGTCTATATGTACATGACGATGATCGGGGCGAGCGCTGACGTTGCAGGAATGGCCGGGGCGCAGTGGTTTATTGCCGCTGGGTTCCTGGCGATCACGATCCATCTCATTATGGTCGTGTTGGGCGCTAGGTTGCTCAGGCTTGATGTCAGCATGGCCGCCGTGGCGAGTGTTGCTGGAGTGGGTGGTGCCGCCAGTGCGCCGGTCGCTGCCGCCTATCATCGCGAGGAGCTGGTGCCGATTTCGATCATGCTTGCCCTTATCGGGTATGCACTCGGGAACTATCTGGGCGTCGCAACTGCTTATCTTGCGAACCTGATTGGATGATAACCGGAGATTGATGAACCATCGTAAGCTGACGTTTCTACTTGCCGGCGTCGCGGCCATTGCCGGCTTTGCGGCACTTGGTTACCGGACCGGGCAGCGGCTCAATGCCGCCACCGGGTTCGTGATGGACGATGGAGTCCTGCGAGCCGCTGTGTCTGAGTGGCTGGCGATACCGAGCCCGCCGGATGCCGAATTTGAGACGCTCGATGGTGGTTCGAAGCGGCTGGCCGACTATCAGGGCCAGATCGTGCTCCTGAACTTCTGGGGCACCTGGTGTCCGCCGTGCATCCATGAGATTCCGGAGTTGGTTCAGCTGCAGCCAATACTGGAAGAAATGGGCGGAACGATACTCGGCCCCGCAGTCGACTCCGGTTCCTCCGAAGCCATTCAAGAATTCGCCGACGAATTCGCCATCAATTACCCGATATTCAAGAGCAATTCGAACCAGGCTGTCGGCAGGTTTGCCGCTGCAGGCTATCCGTACACGCTTTTGATTGATCGGGAAGGTGTAATTCGGAAGACCTATCTGGGGCCCCAGACGCTGCGAATTCTGCTGGCGGATGTACAGCGTCTGGTGGCAGAGGGGGGGTAGGAATACCCCTAGATTACCGCTTCATCGTCAGACACCAGCGCCGTTTCCAGTAACTGACCTCGATACAACCGCGCGTACAGACCCTCGCCAGCCGCTAGCTCAGCGTGCGATCCGGCTTCGGAAATCTCACCGCCGTCCAGGACTAGCACCCGGTCTGCCCGCTGAACAGTACGCAACCGATGTGCGATAATCAGCGTCGTACGTCCTCGCATGACTGTCTCCAGGGCCTCCTCCACAAGTTGCTCACTCTCCGAATCGAGGCTACTCGTCGCTTCGTCCAGGATCAGTACTTCGGGCTGCTTGAGAAAGATGCGGGCTATCGCGATTCGCTGACGTTGGCCGCCTGACAACCGAACTCCTCTTTCACCGACCTGCGTGTCGTAGCCCGCAGCCAGGGTCTCAATGAATTCGTGTGCATGAGCATGGCGGGCCGCCTGCTCGATTTCCTCCTGCGTCGCATTTGGCTTTCCGTAACCGATATTGGCTGCGATCGTGTCCGCGAACAGCAGGGGCTCCTGCGGCACGATACCGACGGCCGTCCGGAGCTCGATCAACGGAATACGTCTCAGGTCTGCCCCACGAAGCGTGATTACACCCTGCGTTGCGTCCCAGAATCGTGGAACCAGTGAGGCGAGCGTCGTCTTGCCGGCGCCACTCGGCCCGACCAGTGCCACGATTTCTCCCGGACGAATGTCGACACTGAGCCCACGCAGGATCCAGGGCTCTTCAGGTCCGTATCGAAACCAGACATCATGAAACACGAGCCCGCTGGATTCGCTGGCGGCGGGCAGAGCTTCTGAATGCCGCGGTTCTCGGATTGTTGGCTCCGTGTCCAGCAGCTCAAACACGCGCTGCGCGGCTCCCATCGCTTCCTGAAAGCCGGACCACAACGAAGCAAGAGCCGTTATCGCTGCCGCGATCGTGACGGCGTACAGCAGAAACGACACGAGCATGCCGGCCGTGATTTCTTGCGCAATGACAAGGCGTCCACCCTCCCACAACACTGCAACGATCCCGCCAAATGCGATCAGCGTTACCAGGCCAAAGAATCCGCCGCGTACAAGCGCTCGTCGGATCGCCTCGTGGAGAGCTGCCCGAATTCGATCCCCATAGCGCTTCTCCTCCCAACCTTCGCGAACGAAGCTTTGCACCGTCGGGATCTGGGTCAGAGCCTCTTCAGCCGTCGCGTTTGCGGATGCGAGACTGTCCTGTACTCGCACACTCTGTTTTTTCAGCAACCGCCCGAATGCGAACGCGCTCAACACCACCACGGGCGCGACCATCACTGTCGTAAGCATGAGCTGAGAGTGAAGGAATGAGAGGATCGTCAGTCCACCAAACAGGAACAGTATCTGCCGAAAGAACTCTGCAATCTGGTGGCTGAGCACCGTGCCAAGCGTCGAGCAGTCAGATGACAGGCGACTCGTCAACTCACCCGAATTGCGCTCCGAAAAGAAGCCGGGAGAAAGCGTGAGGAGATGGTTGAACAAATCAGTTCGCAGGCCTGCGACCACACGCTCAGACGTAGCTCCGAGCAGAAATACCTGTACGAAGTTCAAGACAGCCTGAACACCGAATAGCATCAGAAGTATGAGGGCAATTCGATTGAGCGCGGCGGTGTTACCGGTCTCGAAGGCGGCGTCGAGCAGGTACTGCACGACGAGAGGAAATGCCAGGCCAATGGCAGCACTGATCACGAGCGCGACAGCCGCGATGGTCACGGCTATGCGGTGTGGTCGTAGCCGAGGAATCAGGCGTCGCAAGGTCGACCTGGGCCCCAGCGCGTCGCTTCGTTCTTGCTCCGCCATCAATTCCAAGTCTATCGGTTGATTTGCGGCCTCAGGTGCCACCGTAGCCACCCGGCGATCTCTCGTCTATAATCCGGCCTGCCAACCGGACCATATCGGCCCGGGTCACCGTGAGCCAGACGCGCCTGACCGGCGCAGGGAATCTAACTGTGAGCTCAAACCAGGACCTTCGACACAGACTTGGCCAACTCGGGGTCGCGGCATCCGTCGCGACATTCGCCCTTATCGTGTTCGGCGGAATCGTCCGCATCACCGGAAGCGGGGCGGGTTGTGGAGACGATTGGCCGTTGTGCAAAGGCCACTTGATCCCTCCGTTCGATTTTCCGACGATGATCGAGTACGGCCACCGACAGGCTGCTTTGCTAGTCTCAGGGTTTGTCGGGGCCGTAGCCCTGCTCGCCTGGATCATCTG
>JBDHMQ010000157.1:0-5509 GCA_039656095.1 Gemmatimonadota bacterium
GGACGTAGTGCACGAGATACCAGCGTTCGTCGGCCGGGATGCGACGGTAGGTCGGCATGAGGCCGCGTCCGTTGCCGATGATTCCGAAGATGTAACCGTCCGACAACGCCAGGGCGTCCGGCCGGGTCAGGTTCATGGTTATGAAGCCTGCGGGGAGGCGATTGTCTCCCACGACCGGTCCGTCACCGGCACCGGTTGCACCATGGCACATGCCGCAGAATTGCGAATACAGAATCTGACCGCGCTCGACGGCTGCCTGTGTGGCGGCGACAGGGTTGGTCAGCAGTGTATCGGCAGTCTGGAGATCGTAGTGCATGGCCGACCCGAGCGGGACCGAACCATCGGCAGGCGGCATCGCCGGAGCCTCGTATGTTTCTACCGAGGCCTGGCGGAACATGGTCTTGAACCAGGGCACGCGCTTTATCTGGTCGTCGCAGCTCGTCGTGCCTGCGACCAGCAGTAATAGCGCGACCAGTCCGAACGTCTGTCTCCACCTCACGCCCCGACCCCCTGTTCGATCGTCACGGCACCCGTTTCTCTCATGATGCTCTCGACGGATTCAGAACCGGATTGTCCGGGTACGTATACGCCGTATCGATCGACGGAGAACGACTCCCGATACGCCGGCGACAGTTTTCGACGGGACTTGTGCGTGTGGAACAGAACCCCTGCGAAACCGAACAGACCTGTAAACAGGATCGTGAGCTCAAACATGATGATGAAATAGGCTGGCAACGCGACGATCGGCTTACCCTGGGTAATCAGCGGATAGGCGAGCGAGGTTAGCGCCGTGAGCGCGAACGCAGTCGCGAACCCCGTGATTGCTCCGATCAGCGCCCAACGCCGAACCGGGCTCGAGACGATCCCCATCGCCTCCTCGAGTTCTTCGTAAGGAATCGGAGAAAACACGTCGAGGTCGTCGTGTCCGGCAGCCCGCAGCTGCTTGATGCCGGCTATCGCTTTGCCGACGCTGTCATACTGCGCGAGAATGCCGCTCATTGTCCGTGCTCCTGCTGGTGGGCCAGGTGTTCCTTGACCTCAGCAATGCTGATCGTCGGCAGCGTCTTGGAAAACAGCAGGAACCAGAAGAAGAACCAGAAGAAGCTGCCGATCATGATCGTGAGTTCGACCCAGGATGGTGTGTAGACTCCCCATCCACCCGGCTCGTATTCATGAGCGATCGATGTGACGATGATTACGAAACGCTCGTACCACATACCAATGTTCACGAAGATGGAAATCACGAACAAAGCGGCGAGGCTGTTTCTTGTGCGCTTGAACCACAGGCTCATCGGCACGATGACGTTACAGAACACCATGATCCAGAAGGGGCCTGCGTAGAAGCCGGTAGCCCGCCACCGGAAACTCTCGATTTCGACCGGGTCGGCCGACCACCACGCCAGTATGTATTCCATGGCGTAGGCATAGCCGACGATCAACGAGGTGAGCAACAGCAACTTCGCCATGTTGTCGAAGTTGTATTTCGTGATGTACCGTTCGAGCCCGAATGCCCAGCGTAGTGGTATCAACAGCGTAATCACCATCGCGACACCCGAGAAAATCGCACCGGCGACGAAGTACGGCGCGAAAATCGTGGAGTGCCAGCCGGGAACGATGCCCATGGCAAAGTCCCAGGACACGACGCTGTGTACGGAAAGCACGAGTGGCGTGGCAATGCCGGCCAGATACAGATACAGCCGCCTGTAGTGGGCCCAGTCACGCACTGATCCCTGCCAGCCCAGTGCCAGCATGCCGTAAACTTTCTTGCGCACGCCGGTGAATTTGTCGCGCAGCACAGCGAGATCGGGAATCAGGCCCAGGTACCAGAACACGAGACTGATCGTGAAATAGGTCCCGATCGCGAACATATCCCATACCAGCGGCGACTTGAAGTTCGGCCAGATGAGCCGTGCCGACGGGTAGGGGATCAGATAGTAGAAGTACCAGACGCGGCCGAGATGGATGAGCGGGAAAAGTCCCGCCGTCATCACGGCGAAGATCGTCATCGCCTCTGCTGTGCGGTTGATCGTCGTGCGCCAACCGGATCGTACCAGGTAGAGGACCGCAGAGATCAGCGTTCCGCTGTGCGCGATACCGACCCAGAACACGAAGGTGACGATGTAGACGCCCCAGCTGACCGGGTTGTTGATGCCGGTGACGCCGATCCCCTCGCGAATCTGGGTGATCCAGGCGAATCCAGCAGCGGCAATCCCTAACCCACAGATCGACAACAGCAGCCAGAAGCGCCACGGCGGCGCCTCAATCGGTCGCGTGATGTCATCATTTGCCTCGGCTAGCGTAAGCGGAGGCAGGTCTGGAATCTCGTGTTCAGCAGTCGCCATATGGTTTCTAGTGCTCCGCTTCGCCGCCGAGGTCGCCACCATGGCCACCTTCTGCGACATGCGCGTATGTAACAGACTTCAAGTAGGTGATCGCAGGACGCGTGTTGAGCTCGCCGAGCATTCCGTAGCCGCGCGGTCCCTTCGCGATGCGCGATACCGTGCTCGCCGGGTCCTTCAGGTTGCCGAAGTGGATCGCCTGCGTTGGGCAGGACTGCATGCAGGCCGTGACCATCTCGCCATCAGCAACTGGCCGCCCGTCGGACTTCGCGTCGATCTTCGCCCGATTGATTCGCTGGACGCAGAACGTGCACTTCTCCATCACGCCCGTGGAGCGGACCGTCACGTCGGGGTTCAGCTGCAGGTTGAGCGGATACGCGTCTTCGTAGGTATACCAGTTGAACCGGCGGACCTTGTACGGACAGTTGTTCGCGCAGTACCGGGTGCCAACGCAGCGATTGTAAACCTGCGCGTTGAGGCCCTCACCTGTGTGATATGCTGCGAACACCGGACATACCGGCTCGCAGGGCGCGTCGCCGCATTGCTGACACAGCACGGGAACGTGGACGGTCTGGAACTCGCCGTCTTCCGTTTCTTCGAAGTAGCGCATGATCTGCATCCAGGACATTTCCCGTCCCTGGGCACACAGATCTTCGCCCACCGCTGGAATGTTGTTCTCGGAGTAGCAGGCCGTAACGCACGCTCCACAACCGTTGCACGCGTTGAGGTCAATCGTCATGCCCCAGCGGTACGGACTCTTCGGGTCGGAGTCCCATGCAGCCTCGACGAGCTCGGTGAGGTCTACATGGTGCGCCTGAGCTGCTTCCATCGCAGCATCGACGTTGATTAACTCGGCGATCGACCGATCGAGGTCGCTGTCGCTGCCCTGCATGATGGCCAGTCCACCCCGGCCACCGACCGTTTCGAGCTGTGCCGCTGCTCCAGCATAGGCCAGCGCGCCGCTGCGAGGATCCGCCGTTCCGTCGAGCAACTGGAGCGCGTTAACGCCCTGCCCGGCGGCGATTCGGCCGTACTCGGTGTGTCCCTGGCCCAGCGGAATGGCAATGGCGTCCGGGCGAATGCCCCGGTACACGAAAGCCGGCGCCTCGATAGATCCGGAGGGTGTCGTAACGCGGACAACGTCGCCCGTCTCGATTCCCAGCGGTCCTGCGGTTTCCGGGTGAATTTCCACCCAGGAATTCCATACTGCCTTGGTGACCGCGTCCGGCAGCTCCTGCATCCACGACCGGTTCGCTCCACGTCCGTCGAAGAACTGGGCGGTCGGGTAGAGGATCAGCGACAGGCCATCGGTAGCCGAAGGCAGGGTGAACGTGTAGTTGGCCGCTGCAGCTGTCAGCGGAGGTGCAGCCTCGGACTGATCCGAACCTGACGTGACAACAGCGCCATCACTAAGGGCACCGTGCCACCAGGCGTCAAAGTTTGATCCCGCCTCGGCGCGCCAGGCGTTCTGGAGGTACGTCTTATAGTCTGTCGCACCAAGGTCTGAGCCGAGCTGCACAGCGATTTGCAGCAGGATGTCCTCACGCTGCCGCGTATTGAACACGGGCTGCATGGCCGGTTGCACGATTCCGAACTCGCCCGCCTTGATCTCCACGTCACCCCACGACTCCAGCTCGTGGTGCGAGGGAAGCAACCAGCCTGCCTTGGCTGCCGTCTCGTCCAGATGCGGATTCAGCGATACATGGTTTTCTACGTCATTGAGCGCGCTGGCAAAACCTGACGCTTCAGGGAGGGCATAGGCCGGGTTAACGCCTGCTGTCACGACCGTTCGATAATCACCCTCACGCATCCGGGCCGCGACTGCACGTATCTCCGCATACGAGGCTGACTGCCCCCGACGGGGACCGCCCTGGAACCGGACAGTGTTTCCGATGGCGCCCGATACGTAGTTGAGCAGACCGACCGCCAGATGTACTTCCGTAGCGTAGACTCCTTGGCCAGACACATCAGGCGGAAGGGCAACGGGTGCCCGCGCAGCAGCGATTTCTTCGCCGAGTGTGCGGATTTTTGCGACGTCCACTCCAGACGACTCGGCGGCAGCTTCGGGCGTGAACGGTGCCAACATGGCCTGAACACGTGCTGCCTGTCCGCCGCCCTTCCGTCGAGCCACTTCGTGCGCGACGGCCAGTGCAACGGCGACCTCACTTGCAACGGCGACCTCACTTCCCGCCCTGGCCGGCAGCCACTGATCGGCGTTCATTCCGGTGAGTGACAGGCGCGGGCCAACAAACGTCATCTTCGCCGGGTGCCCGTCTTCCAATGAGCGCGCCCTGGCAAACCCGCCGGCCAACTCTACCGGTGCCAGCCAGGTGGCCATAAAGTCAGCGCCGAACGAGACCACGTGGTCTGCGGCGGCAAGGTCATACTGCGGCAGCTCGGATCTGCCGAATCCGATATCGTTGGATGCGCGCATGGCTTCGTGGCCAAGCGGCTCCCAGGCTACCCAATCCGCTCCAACCGCATCGGCCCAGGCCGCGTACAGCGTGGCCGCCGTGCCGGTAACCGGCGGTGTGATGAGCAGCGTGGGTCCGGATCCGATCGTTGCAGCGGCCGCCTTGATCGCCGCGTCCCAGTCGGCATCCGACCATCCGCCGTTCGTCTTCTCGCGAGGAGTCGGGATGCGATCGGGATCGTACAGGTCCTGAAGGGTCGAATGTGCCAGCGCCGACAGCGCGCCACGATTTGGATAGTCCGGATTGCCTTCAAGCTTGATGACCCGTCCGTCGCGCACCCAGGCGTGGACTCCCAGCGGTTCCGGGCCGGCTCCCGTCAGGACGGTCGCGTAGGTGACGTTGGTTCCTGGAACGATGTCGTTCGGTGGGACCAGGTATGGGATGAGCTTGTCGCCCATGTCCGGTGGGCCACAGCTGACCGTAGCGGCTCCTGCCCCGGCCACGCCGAGCACTTTCAGGAAATGACGCCGCGACGTGTCTGACGCCGGTGCTGTCCCGTTCTGTTCTGTATCGCCGTTGTTCATGCGTTTAGATATCGAAGATCAATAGTGGCAAGCGGCGCAGTCGATCGGACCGCGGGTCGCACCGTATTCCGTGTTAATCGAACGCGGATAAAGACCGATGGGCTGTCGGGCTTCCGCCGGCATCGCCGGTGGAATGAACTGTTGAGCAAGCAGGCGGTCTGTCGCGTAATCA
>JBDHMQ010000158.1:0-4500 GCA_039656095.1 Gemmatimonadota bacterium
CCACGGAAGCGCGGACATGAAGAGGTAGTCGTCCCGTCCCGGCTCGTCTTCGAATACCGGATCCGTGCGCATATTCTTCATCTCAATGATGGTGCGCTGCACGAAATCTTCGAGGTCAGGAGAGAATTCTACGTAACAGAAGCTGAATGCCTCGGACACATCCGTAGCCACTGTGAACGTGGGGTGAACGGTGTCATGCTCAACGATCTGACCGTCACGAATCCGCTGTCGTAACTGTGGAATTTCGTTAGCGGCGCGCGCCAGCAGATGTACGATCGCAGGGTTGGCCTTCAACCCGCGCTGTCGAGTCATGTCGAGCCAGGCGCCGATCTCAACATTCGCCGTTACACTGAAATGCGGATGGTTCATCGAGTGAAAGAATTCGAAGTGCCGTCGTTGGTGTGGATCCGTAATCTCGACGATTCGCATGGTCATTACTCCGGCAGGCCGATGTTCCAGATATCCTGCGCCCGCCCGGCCAACGCCAGAGTTGCTTCCTCATCACGCGGCCGACCGACGATCTGCATTCCCACCGGCATGCCCGAATCATCCAGCCCGCACGGTACCGAAGATATCGGAAGCCCGGCCAGGCTGAGCACGAATGTCGGGGCTATCCAATCGATGTAGGTAGTCATCTGCTTGCCACCGATCGTCTCCGGGTAATTCTGTTCGACGGGGAAGGGCGGTACCGCCATGCAGGGAGTGAGCAAGTGGTCGTACGTTTCGAACAGTTGCCGGAAGTCTTCCCAGATCTGCGCACGAGCGTGCTCTGCAGCGCCGAGTGCTTCAACGCTCATCGCGAGGCCTGCCTCTGTGTTTGCCCGGACGTTGACGCCCAGCTCGTCCATCCGATCAAGGTGGTCGTACTGATGCACGACCATCCAGTGTCCGCGAATACTGAGCGCCGCCTCGAAGCCGTACGCCAGATCGAGATCAACCTCCTCGACCTCGATGCCCGCAGCGGCCAACGTGTCGGCAGATTCGCGACAGACGCGTGCGACATCCGGATCAATCCCGAGCCCCACTGGATCCGGAGCATACGCGATGCGCAGGCCTGACTTCGGCCCTCTCCGCACGGCTTCCACGAAATCACGACCTGCGATCGCCTGTGTGTTGGGCGACAGGGGACTCGGCCCGCAGACCGCGCCAAGCATCAGTGCCACATCCTCGGCCGTCCGGGCCATGGGACCGGTCACCTGCATGTTGTCCCACAGATAGGCGCTCGGGTAGGTGGGAACGAGACCGGGCGACGGCCGCAGGCCAACGACCCCGCAGAACGAAGCGGGAATCCGCAACGAGCCGCCGAGATCCGTCCCCTCGGCAAGCGCGATCATCCCGGTTGCCAGACCTACCGCGCCTCCTCCCGTCGATCCACCGGCGCTGAGTTCCGGGTTCCACGGGTTCCGCGTGCATCCGAACACTTCATTGAACGTGTTTCCGCCCGCCGCGAACTCGGGAGTATTTGTCTTGCCGAGAATGATGGCCCCCGCCTCACGGAGTCGCCGCACGACGAGTGCATCCTCCTCCGGCACGTGGTCCGCATACATCGGCGACCCGAAGGTTGTGCGCATCCCGCCCACCTGCGTGACGTCCTTGATTCCGGCCGGCAAACCGTACAGGGTTCCGCGGGGTTCGCCTGCGGCATCGCGTCGTTCCAGCTCACGAGCCTCGTCGAGGGCCGTCTCCGATAGCGTGACGACCGCATTCAACTCCGGGTTCAACCGCTCGACCCTCTCGAGCGAGGCCTCGACGAGTTCCGTCGGCGTAAGGTCGCCGGTATCCATCCGACGGCGGAGTTCCGCCGCCGGTAGTCGGGTCAGGTCTGCCATCCGCCGGTCAGTCCTCCACGAATGCGACGGCGCGGCAGAACGCGGCCTCACCGTCTTTGAATTTCCACGGGAAGATTCCGATGTTGATACGCCGGTTCTGAATTTCCGGTGCGCTGATCTCCCCGCCGATGTTCTCGACGTGCATGCAGTTGTGCTTGAACAGCCGGTTATGCGTCAACTGGTAGTCTTCCTCCGGAAACAGCCGGTCTACTTCCTCAGGGCCGCCGAACTTTTCTTCGGCCTGTTTCCGGACGCGGTCGCAGTGTCCGAAGGATCCCTTTCCAAGAAAACGTCCGATCGGAAGGTCCATCGGGTGGTCCGTCGAAATGACATCCACTCCCCATATGTGAATTTTCTTTTCGAGCAGCCAGGGGACCATGTCCGGATGCGCTCCCGGGTGCCTGTGCACGTATTTTTCTTCATCTGGTTCGTCGCCGAACTGGGCGTACCGATGCCAACCCGTATGCAGAATCAGCCGGTCGCCTTCGCGCACTTCCGCACGGCTTTCGATCATCTCTGGCGTATACACGGCGAGCTCATCCATCTCGTCTGTCAGATCCACGATGACGCCGGGGCCGTAGAGCCAATCCATGGGAATCTGGTCGATGGTCATGCCTCCGGTCACGAAGTGACGGGGGGCGTCGAGATGCGTTCCCATGTGATTGGAAGTCTGGATGTACTGCGCGTTGACACCGTGCTCCGCCTTCCTCTTAATATACTTTACCTCAAACGGCGGATAGTACGGCCAGAAAAAGACTTCCTGATTCAACGGCTGTGACAGATCGTAGAGCTTCATGCGTCGCCTTTCTTATGAATGACGAAGTGTGTCGGACTCTTTGAATAGAGTTCGAACCTCCGGTTTTGTGACCTTTCCCATCGCGTTCTTGGGCAACTCCTGAACTCGAAGCGTGTGGCGTGGCAGCTTGTACGGTGCCATACGCTCGCGTGCCCAATCCCGCAGCTTCCTATGGCGGATCTCGCGGCGGCAGACGATCGCTGCGCAAACGACCTCGCCCCAGTCCGCATCTTCGATCCCGACCACGGCACATTCGAGAATGTCCGGGTGGCCGCCGAGTACGTTTTCAATCTCGAGCGCCGAGACCTTGTATCCACCCGTCATGATAATATCGACGGATTGCCGGCCGAGTATCCGGTACGCGCCTTGTTCCAGAATGGCCACATCGCCCGTTCGGAACCACCCGTCGCGAAATGCCGAAGTCGTTTCTTCCGGTCGACCCCAGTATTCGGTCAGCAATGCCGGTCCGCGAATGTGAAGCTCTCCCGATTCTCCATCCGCCACGTCCATGCCCTGCTCATCGAGCAGCCGGACTTTCACACCCGGAAGCGGCGAACCAACCGAGCCTGGCCGACGCTCGCCGTCGAGCGGGTTCGAAAGTGCCATGCCGATTTCCGTCATGCCGTATCGTTCAAGCAGAGTCTGCCCGGCGATCTCTTGCCAGCGTTCGAAAACCGGTACAGGCAGGGCGGCCGATCCAGACACCATGAGCCGCAAGCCGCGGGCGCCTGCACTTCGGTGTTTCTGCTCGACGGTTGCCGTTTCGTCCCAGTCACTGATCAGCCGGATGTACACGGTTGGCACGGCCATGAACAGGGTCGCCAGACCATCAGTGAACCGTTGCCATATGGTGGCAGGATCGAATCCCGGTAGCATGTCGACCGTCGCTCCCACCCACAGCGCGCATAACAGAGCGTTGACCAGCCCGTGCGTGTGGTGAAGCGGCAGGACATGAACGATCCTGTCTTCCGCGGTCCAACCCCAGGCCTCGACGAGCGCTTCGACATTTGCTCCCAGCGCCGCATGTGACATGACGACGCCCTTTGGATGTCCTGTCGTACCACTCGTGAACAGGATGAGGGCCGGACGGTCGGTTGGTACCTGCGGGAGTGTTTCGTCTAACTGCACACTGGTAAGCAGGTGTCTGACCCGGGCGAACACCACAGTTCGCTCTGCGGCAAGACGCGCCAGTACGTCTTCTCCGGCCTCGTCGGATACGACAATCACCGCACTGGTGTCGTCGAGTACGAACGCCAACTCCGGCTTTGGATGCGAGAGGCACAGCGGAACCGCTATCCCCCCGGCGCGCCAGATTCCGAGCAACATGGCGACATATTCAAAGCCGGGGGCGATTCGGAACGCGACCCGTTCACCCAGCAGGTCTTCCATCTCGGTCGCCGCGAGAAGATGACGGGCAATCGTGTCTGCGGCCCTCGCGAGGGATGCGTAGGTGTGTTCTCCATTCCGGTCGACGATGGCAATCGCCGAGGGTTCGCCGCCAATCATCCGTGCACTCGCGACGCGTGTTTCCGCATGAGCAACCAGTACACGGTTACCGATACAATCGTGGCGCTGAACCAGGCGCCTTCAAACAGGAAGCCAAGCGTGGGCACAACGAGACCGACGACGGCGATGCCTATTCCGGCGAGCGTGGCCCATACCGCTGCAGGGTTAATGCCCGAACCGCCATAGGCGTATTCAGACCCTTCCGTATACAGGGCATCGACGTCCAGCTTCGTCCTCCGCACGAGCAGATAATCGCACAGAATGACGCCGCCAACCGCACCGAGCAGCCCCGAATACGTGATCAGCCATCCCTGATACAGTTCAAGAAGCTTCCACGGCATGATCAGGATTCCGATCAGCGCGGCAATC
>JBDHMQ010000159.1:0-5098 GCA_039656095.1 Gemmatimonadota bacterium
CATTGCTACATCTCTGTCGTTGGACGGCCGACTATTATGTTGCGCCAATAGGGCTGGTGCACCGCGCAGCTCTGCAACCGGGAGCGCTGTCATCCCGGAGTCGGGCGGGAACCAACCCGAAGAAGCACCAGGTCATTCGTCTGACGGCGGAACTCCCGACTCTGTTGGAGCGCGACAGAGCATTTGGACCCGCGCGTAGACAGCGAGAGGCCTTTGAGTTCATTGAGGGACTCTGCGGCAGTGCCGCACTGTCCCATCTCGATACAGGGCTAGGGTTCAGCCGTAGCGTCATCCACGGTCTCCGTGATCGCGGCCTTGCAGAAATTGCCGAGGAGATCGTCGAACGAGACCCATTCGAGATCGACGATCCGGTGGAGGCCCCTCCGACATCACTGACACAAGATCAGCAGAGAGTCCTTGGCGGTCTGATAGACCAGTTGACGAAGGTTAATCCAAATCCAGGCATTGCCCTGCTGAGAGGAGTTACGGGCTCCGGCAAGACCGTTATTTACATGCGGCTCATCCAGGCGGCGATCGCCGCC
This sequence comes from Gemmatimonadota bacterium, assembly GCA_039656095.1. GTDB lineage: Bacteria > Gemmatimonadota > Gemmatimonadetes > Palauibacterales > Palauibacteraceae > JARFPW01. Next base: position 543 of record JBDHMQ010000159.1, read on the forward strand.
GGCCGTACGGCACTCGTTCTTGTACCCGAGATCGGCCTCACCCCACAGACAGTGGCCCGTTTCCGAGCCGTATTCGGCGATGGCATTGCCGTTCTTCATTCGGGACTGTCAACCGGGGAGCGTCACGACGCCTGGCGTGCACTGCGCGACGGCTCCGCCGTCTTCGCGCCTCTCCCCGAACTCGGTGTCATCGTGATCGACGAGGAGCATGATGGCAGTTACAAGCAAAGCGAAACGCCCCGTTACCACGCACGCGCCCTGGCTGCCATGAGGGCCCGAACAGAAGGAGCACTGCTGGTTCTCGGTTCCGCCACACCGTCGTTGGAAAGTTGGCACAACGCACTCGAGGGACGCTACCAGCTGTACGAATTGGAGAATCGAGCCACCAGACACCAACTCCCTGTGGTCAGCCTCGTCGATCGACGGAACCGGAAAGCCGAGAGTTTCGCTACGGTGCTGTCAGAAGAACTTCACGAAGCGATCGAAGCTCGCGTGCGTGAGGGTCGGCAAACCCTGCTGCTACTGAATCGACGTGGATACGCCACCGTTCAGCAGTGCACGGCGTGCGGTTGGGTGGCGATATGTCCCGCTTGCAACGTCTCGCTGACCTGGCACCGACGCCGCGCTCGCCTTGTCTGCCACCACTGCGCCTGGGAAGAAGGCGTGCCCCGGTGTTGTCCCGAGTGTGCCGACGAGGATCTTTCGTTCGGTGGAATCGGAACGGAGCAGGTCGAGCGCATCCTGAGCGAGACTTACCCAACCGCGACGATCGCGCGCATGGATATGGATACGACAGGTGGAAAGTGGGCCCACGGCAGAATCCTGCGCCGCGTTCTCGACAGGGAAGTCGATATCCTGCTTGGCACGCAAATGATTGCCAAGGGTCTCGACCTGCCGGGTGTGACGCTTGTGGGCGTCATCGATGCCGACGTCGGCTTGAACCTACCCGACTTTCGGGCTGCGGAGCGCACCTTTCAGCTTCTATCCCAGGTGGCCGGACGTGCAGGGCGCGGGACGGACGCTGGAGAGGTCCTGATCCAGACACTTCGTCCGAAACATCCGGCCCTGCATCACACCTTGACCCATGACTACGTCTCGTTCGCAACGGCCGAGATAGAAGATCGATCTGCTCCTGGATACCCGCCGCATCGGCGACTCGCGAACCTCGTCGTTTCAGGTCGAGATGAGACGTCTGTGGCAGACGCTGCCGAAGGACTGGCAGACTGGCTGGAAAGCACGATCGAGACTGGCGGCCTGAGTGTATCAGTCGTTGGTCCGGCACCGTGTCCCATCGACAGACTTCGGGGACGCTGGCGCTGGCACATGCTTCTGAAGGCTGAATCGGCCAGCGATCTTGGCCCGCTGCTTCGTTACGCCGCCAGCCATTCACCGGTTGGCGGATCGTGCCGCTTGGAGATCGACAGGGATCCGGAGTCGTTGCTCTAGTACCGAATGATGAGCCGATCAGGCGGCGCCTGTGCCGCGGGAACGCCTTCGGGAAGTTCGTTGTCAGGCCCGGCTTGAAGGTCGCCGGTATGCCAGACGGCGGTGACTTGTTGCCCCTCTTCGTAGAGCCCCACTAGACTTATACCTACCGATCGGCGTCGGCCGCTGAAGGAACGAGACCGGGAAAACCGTGAGACCGGTGTTCGTATGATCCAGCGCCGGACGATCCACCCACCATCGGGCAGCCGGTCGAATTCGACATGTCCACCGAGGCGCTCTGTGTTGAACGGCAGATCCAGCACTTCGTATTTGAAGTCGAGCGACTCAAGTTCCGCCGTTTCTTCGTTGATCCAGAGTACTCCGGAGATATCTGGCAGGCGGCGCCCGGTCACCGGTACGAACTGCAGGCCTATCAGCGTGTGATCGCCGACGGATTCACGCAGCAGGCTATAACAATGTCTCGTTCGGAACGATTCTGACAGCAGGACTTCGGCATCCGGTGCGTGAAACTTGACCCCTCCCGTACCGGTGGGACGGACCCATCCTCCAAAGGCGAGGTCATCGGCCCGGGCGGATCGGAAAGGGTGCCGCCCATAAATCCTGATCGATTCGAACTCCGTTTCGCTTGTTTGACTCCCTTGCGTGTCCAGGTTCCGGCGGCTGAGAAGCGCGTCGAATCTGTAGTATGTCTGCTGGCCGGTCCAGAACGTGGCCTCGAGCGCCTTTCGGGCTTCCTCCCAGACAATGTATAGAGCCAGAGCGTCTTCCTGGAGCATTCCACACCGGGATTCCACCTCTACGGAGACCGACAGGCTGGCCAGGTGCACCGGCGACAGCGGGACTCGAATCTGACGATTTACAACTTCTCCGGCACTGAGACTGATCATGTCTGTCGTGACATCGAGGACGCCTATTCTCTGCACGCGGATCTGATACGACCCTGGACCCGGCGCACGCAACAGATAGGTACCTGATTGGGTAGTTAGCGTACGCCCGCGCTCATTGCCGGCCTCATCGAGCAGTAGCAGGAACGTGCCCGGAAGCGGTAACCCCTGGCCCATGTCGAGAACGGTCCCAGCAACAGACTGTCCGGCAGCCAGGGTAGGCCACGAAAGGGTGGCGCCCAGGCAGAAAAGTGCGAGCGTTCGTGAGGCTTGAGTCATCCGGCTGACTCTAGGGAAGCAGCCGTCCCGGCCAGAGCGCTGATGTGCGCTACCACGTTGCGCCCGAGCTCCTTCGGATTGTAGCCGCCCTCCAGAACGGACACGGTTCGTCCCCCGGTCGAGGTGGCGGTCCGGTTCACGAGCTGCTCAGTCAGCTGGCGGAAGTGCTCGGATTCCAACGTGAAGCCCCCCAATGGGTCGACCAGTGCGGCGTCAAACCCAGCCGAGATGATCAACAGGTCGGGTTCGAATTCGGTTGCTACCTCGTCGACCGCCGCGACAAGCGAGTCTACATAGGCCGAAGCTTCTAGATCGGGTGGCATCGGAAGGTTACGTGTTGTGCCCAGTCCAGGCCCCTGTCCGGTTTCCGCTGCCGCACCGGTTCCCGGATAAAACGGACTCTGGTGCATCGACAGGTAATAGACGTCAGGGTCGGAGTAAAAAATTTCCTGCGTTCCATTTCCGTGATGGACGTCCCAATCAACAATAAGAACTCGTTCGGCCAGACCCTCATCACGGGCCACGGCCGCCGCGATCGCTACATTGTTGAGAAGGCAGAACCCCATCGGCCGGTCGGACTCTGCGTGATGACCCGGAGGTCGAACGGCAGCGAACGCGGTACGGGTCTGTCCCGTGAGAACCGCCCGTGTCGCGTCAACCGCACAACCAGCAGCCGCCAGGGCCGCCTCCCACGAGCGCCCGGACACTACGGTGTCTACGTCGAGCCTTCCCTGCTCTCCTGAGGCGTCGGCATCTCTCACCACGGACTGCACGAGGTTGATGTGACGCTCGGTGTGGACCAACTGGGCAACGGCAGCATCGATCGCTCTACCATCCATCGGCTTGATGTCGGCATGAAGGTCTGGTAATGCAGCGCCAAGCGCTTGAGAAACAGCACGGAGCCGCCCCTGGTGCTCGACGTGTCCCCACCCTGTGTCGTGAAGACTGCATGTCGAATTGTGATAGAACTGAAGCCGATCCATTGGTTCCTTACGCCCCATGTTGAACGGTTAGGTACACTGGTCTAAGTTTCACTCTTGCGGCACTAACACACTCCGGGAGCGACCAATCTACCGCTACGAGCATTTCATACCACAGAAGCTGGCCAACACGGCAACTGTCGCCGCAGTGCTGCTTACTGCGTCTGCCTGCGATGTCGCTTGGGGCGGAGCAAGTATCGCCCTTGAAAACCCCGCACCCGTTCCAGAAGTTGCGGCCGACGACCTCACTCAAGCTGAGAACGTCGTCGAACCGCTTCCGACCGGCGACCTCCTCTACCTGGTACGGTTTGTCGATGAGCAGGGAGGCGTACGTCTCGTTGCTGCGGCCGTTCTCGCCGGGGGCCTACCGACGAGCATGGAGCTCCCGCAGAACATTGACGACTCGTACCGGGCCCGATTCGATTCCGCATTTAACGCTGCGGGTCGAGAACTTACGCTGCACGCGGGGGGCAACCGGATCGGAAGCGTAATTCTCGACGGCACGAATACACAGCCGAACGGCACCTGTCAGAGCGTCGCTAACGGTGATGCGTTATTGCTTCCCGGCACGACGTCGCCGGAGTATGCCTTTGCGTGGGCAGGCGAGGGAGCATCTGGAGCAGCGGTGGCGCACCTCGTTCTCGAGCCCGATACGCGCATGGCAACGTTCGGTCCTGTCCTGGCCGAAAATCTCCTTCGTCGGGGTGGCGAAACGCGACCCTACCTTGCACAGCGTGCCGAGCTTCGGGCCGTACCGTGGGTTGGCGACGAGCGGCCGGCCATGGCGGCCACGTACCTCGTGAACGACGATCTCGCGAGCGAGTCACCAGCAAACGCTGCGAGTTCTCTGTTTGTTCTTGCCCGGTTCGACAGGACGCGTGGCTATGTTCCAGAGTGGTATGAAGTACGCCGGTATGGGAACGGAAGAGACCGAGAAGCCTTTACTTACTTTGGGGCCATGTCGAGT
>JBDHMQ010000160.1:0-4458 GCA_039656095.1 Gemmatimonadota bacterium
CATCACCTGTTCTCCTGAATACATCGAATCAGTTTGGTGGGCGCTCGGAGAAATCGAGCAAAAGGGACTCCTTTACCTGGGGTACAAGATTCTTCCGTACTGCCCCCGGTGTGGAACAGGACTGTCCAGTCACGAAGTGGCCCAGGGGTATGCCGATCGGACGGATCCTTCAATAACCGTGCGGTTTCCGGTCGCCGGTGAACCAGGTCTTTACTTGCTCGTTTGGACTACGACTCCATGGACGTTGGTTTCAAATGTGGCTGTAGCGTTCGGTTCTGATCTGAGGTACGTCGAAGTAACACGCGAAGGCGATCGCTACATTCTCGCGCAATCCCGTGTCGAGGCGGTTTTTGGCGCCGATGTCAGCGTCGGCAGGGAAGTGACCGCGGCCGAGCTTGAGGGCCTGGAGTATGAGCGTCCGCTGTCTTTGACTCCGTCGTATCCTGAGACGACTGGCCGACTTCTGCCCGCACAGTTCGTCAGCGACTCTGACGGTACCGGACTTGTGCACATTGCGCCCGCATTTGGCGCCGACGATTTCGCACTCGGGCAGCAAGCGAACCTTGAAGTCGTCCGACCTGTGGACGATGCCGGTCAATTTCTCGCCGAAGTTGAGGAAGTCGGAGGCCTACCGGTCAAGGATGCCGATTCGCGGCTGGAGCAGATGCTGGAAGACCGTGGCCTGCTATTCCGTCGCGAGCGAATCAATCACAGCTATCCGCACTGCTGGCGGTGTGAAACGCCGCTCATTTACATGGCTCGCGATTCCTGGTATGTCCGAACGACCACCGTGCGGGAGCGGATGCTAGCGGAGAACGCCGCAGTCTCCTGGCATCCGCCCGAAATTGGCGCGGGCCGTATGGGTGAGTGGCTCGAAAACAATATCGACTGGGCCATATCGCGTGATCGCTACTGGGGGACGCCACTCCCGATCTGGCTGTGTGACACCTGCGATACGCGCGAAGTTCTGGGCTCCTATGAAGCACTCGGTGATCGCGTGGGTGGGTTACCAGACGGCTTCGATCCTCACCGACCCGACATCGATACCTATACGTGGGATTGTCTGGCAAAAGGTTGTGAGGGCAGAATGATCAGGGTTGCTCAGGTGCTGGATGCCTGGTTCGACTCTGGCTCCATGCCATTTGCCCAGTGGCATTATCCGTTTGAGAATCGAGAAATGTTTGAGACACATTTTCCAGCTGACGCAATCGCTGAAGGTGTAGATCAAACGCGCGGCTGGTTTTATTCCTTGCTCGCGTTGTCGACCATCCTGTTCGACCAAAGCTCTTACCGGCACGTCCTGGTTAACGATCTCATTCTCGATGAGACGGGCCGAAAGATGTCGAAATCCAAAGGAAATGTGGTCGATCCGTGGGAGACGATCGCCGAACATGGTGCCGATGTGTTGCGGTTCTATTTCCTGGTCTCGAGCAATCCCTGGCTGCCAAAGCGATGGAGTGGGTCCGCTTTGCACGAAACGAAGCGGAAGCTGTTCGATACGTTGCGAAGCACCTACCGGTTTTTTGCCCTCTACGCAGGTCTTGAGAACTGGCGGCACGACGAAGACGAAGGCGAGGCGACAAATAAGCCGACCGACCGACGCCCCATCGATCGCTGGCTGCTCAGCCGAACAGACACAGTCGTCGCTGAGGTGGGCGAAGCGTTGGACGGCTATGACCTGACCAGGGCTGCTCGTCGCATTTCTGCATTTGTGCAGGACGACCTTTCTAACTGGTACGTACGAACCACGCGGGATCGCTTCTGGGCTACCCGCCCCGACTCAGCCGCCAGCCTCGGGACGTCCGACGCCTTTGCCACCTTGCATCATGCCCTCACGACAACGACCCGTATGCTGGCGCCGATTGCTCCTTTTCTATCTGACTGGATGCATCGGGAGCTGACCGGTGAATCCGTCCACCTGGTCTCGTTCCCGGATATTTCCGGCGCGCAGGATCCGGATCTCGAATCAGGCATGGAGGATGTGCGGCGCCTTACAACTCTGGGACGCGCAGCTCGCGAAGAGGCCGGTGTACGTGTGCGGCAGCCTTTACGAGAACTTCAGGCAGTATTGCCGGAGAATCGTGTGCTGAGCGAATCGCTTGTCGCGCTCCTTAAAACTGAACTCAATGTTAAGAGTGTTGTATTCCCTCGTGCCGACGACGATATTGTTCGGCTGTCTGCGAGGCCTGACTTTGGAGCCTTGGGTCCACGGTTCGGATCTGACACACCGGTTGTAGCTCGAGCGATTGCGGAACTCGATTCTGAGCGAGTCCGCCGACTGCGGGCCGGAGAACGGATCGAGCTGGAGTTGGATGGTTTGACGGCAGATGTTGGACCTGGTGACGCGACGATCGTTGAAGAAGCTGCAGGCGATCTGGTGGTCCAGGCCGAGGACGGGTACGTGGCCGGCCTTGATACTTCGATGGACGAGGAACTGCTGGCCGAGGGCCAGGCGCGGGAAGTCATCAACCGCGTTCAGCGATTGCGCCGAGACTCAGGATTCGAGGTGAGCGACCGGATACAGCTTGCAGTCTGTGGGCCGGAGTCGCTTCAACGGGCTCTCGTCGAGCACACGGATTACGTATGCGGAGAGACACTGGCAGTTTCGCTAGGGGTTGGGTCGGAAGCGCTGAAGGAGTTTGGGACAGTTCACGAAGTCGAGATTGAACATGAAATGGTTCGCATCGGCCTGGCCTTAGAGAGCGGTAGCAGCGCGTAGGTCGTATATCGGGGCGAACGAAACAGATTTGATATAAAGGGTATGGCATGAATAAGAAGGACCTCAAGTATTTCGAGGAGCGTCTGCTCACAATGCGGGCCCGGGCCTTGAAGGACCTCGGTCACTATGACGAGGCTCTCAGCCAGGTCAAGGCCGGCGCCGAGGGAGAAAATTCAGCGTACAGTTTCCACATGGCGGACCAGGGGACTGATGCGATGGAGCGCGAGAAGGCGTTTCTGTTCGCGAGTAAGGAAGGACGCTACCTGTACCATCTCGACGAGGCATTGCGGCGCATCTATAAGAGTCCAAAGTCTTTTGGTGTGTGTGCGGAGTGCGGAGAAAAGGTTTCATTCGAGCGTCTCGACGCCATCCCGCATACGAGACTTTGCATCAGCTGCAAAGAGCGAGAGGAAACGGGTGAATCCGACTGACGACCGCGGGGTCAACAAAGGTCGTCTGCTCGCGGGCGTAATCGGCAGCACGCTACTCCTCGATGTGCTGACCAAGCAGTGGGTCGTTACGACACTCGTATTGTATGAGATTCGTCCTGTTCTGGGCGATGTCTTGCGGTTCAACTATACGCATAATCCAGGCGCGGCATTCGGGATCAACATCGGCGAGCACTCTCGACTTTTCTTTCTCGCGTTGTCGCTGGTCGCTCTCGTGGTTCTCGGGCTGATGTATCGTTCGACGCCTCGGCACGACGTGTTACGACTCGCTGCTGTCGCACTCGTATGCGGCGGCGCGATTGGCAATATCCTCGACCGATTACGATACGAAGCCGGCGTCGTGGATTTCATTGATATCGGGATCGGATCGCATCGGTTCTGGATCTTCAACGTTGCGGATTCAGCGGTCAGTGTCGGTGCGGTACTTCTCCTGATCTCCTTCTATCTGGAGGAGAAGCTTGTCCATCGGACAACCGCTACCTGAGCGAATCCGGATCGACATCGATGCGGATCTGGAAGACCGTATCGATGCGGTCCTGTCGAATCACACGCAGCTCAGCAGGTCACGGATCACGGCATTGATCGAAGCAGGTGCTGTCGAAGTGAACGGCGCGCGAGTCCGTAAGAGCTACCGGCCGCGTGCTGGAGACACGATCCTCATGGCCATCCCACCATTGCCCCCTGTCGAGTTGATTCCCGAAGACATTCCGGTTGAAATCGTTTTCGAAGACGAACATCTCGTCGTCGTAGACAAGCCGTCAGGGTTGGTCGTACATCCGGCGCCGGGACATCCATCAGGAACGCTGGTCAATGCACTCCTGGCCAGACCCGGATCGCTCTCAAGTGTCGGACTACCAAATCGACCGGGCATCGTGCATCGCCTCGACCGCGACACCAGTGGGTTGCTGGTCGTTGCACGTGAGGACAAGGCGCATCAGATCCTGGCTGCAGCGCTATCTCGTCGGGAGGTGGGACGGGGATACGTGGCCGCGACCTGGGGTCACATCGAACCTGAGGAAATGACGATCGATCGTCCGATCGCCAGGCACCCTAAGGACCGCAAACGCATGGCTGTGGTCGATGATGGGCGGCCTTCTATCACCCACGTTCGACGGCTGGAACGCTGGCCTGCAGCTGATTTGTTGGCAATTCGACTTGAGACGGGACGGACCCACCAGATTCGAGTACATTTAAAGCATATCGGTCACCCGGTGGTCGGTGATCCGATATACGGACCCGGGTGGGAACGCGGGATGTCGGGAGCAGGTGGAGTATGGGCGACAGTATTTG
>JBDHMQ010000161.1:0-6115 GCA_039656095.1 Gemmatimonadota bacterium
TACAAGCGCTTTCGAAAACACGGACTGTTGATCCGTAATGGCTCGAAGATGTCCAAGTCGCGGGGCAACGTAGTCAATCCCGACGAGTACATTGAACGCTACGGAGCCGACACGTTCCGAACGTACCTGATGTTTCTCGGGCCTTATCAGGAAGGTGGTGACTTCAGGGACGAAGCGATTCTCGGTCCACATCGCTTTCTCAGCAGAACATTCGGAGCCGTTGAGGCAGCGGTCGAATCCGGGTTGGAAGGCTTTCCCGACCTGGATGTCGAGCGTTCGTTGCACCGGGCGATTCGCCAGGTCACGGAAGACTTTGGCCGTCTCTCGTTCAACACGGCGATCGCGGCCCTGATGGAGCTATTGAACGACATCCGAGCTGCCGGTCGAGTTCCCACGCTTGACGAAGTCCGGCCGCTCGTCGTGATGCTGGGCCCGATTGCACCCCACGCAGCGGAGGAAATGTGGAGCCTGCTGGGCGAGGAGCCCAGCATATTCGACACGGCGACATGGCCGACGTGGGATGCTTCGAAGCTGGTGACTGAAACGGTTGAACTTCCGGTTCAGGTCAACGGCAAGCTACGCTCGACCGTGACCGTCGGGACCGGAGCATCCGAAGAAGAGGTGAAGGCTGCTGCCATGGCTCAGGAAGCTGTGCGCCGGCACCTGGACGGGGTTGAGATCGTGAAGACGATCCACATTCCAGATCGCCTGCTGAACTTCGTTGTTCGGAGCTCGTGAGGCCGGTCATTTCCTACCAGTCCACTGTGCCTTCTTTGGTCTCATCGATGTCGGCCTGATCCCCGGTACCAAACAGGAACGCATCCAGGTTCTGATATAGAAAGCCGCGGGCCTTCTTGTCGCGCACGTTCAACCCGTAATGGTTGATCAGCAGCATCTGCCGGCGCTTCCAGTCTTCCCAGCATTCACCGCATACTTCAGCCGCGATTCTGGCTCCGCGGTCGCTTGGAAACGGCGCGACGCCCAGGGGCTGTTGGTCTGATCGCTCGCAGCGGCTACAGACGAATGTGCTCACATCGGGACCACGAGGACCGAGCAGTTCGCACCGGCAATTACTTGCGCTGTGATGTCGCCAATCAATAAGCGGCTGGCGAGTCCCGGGGCGTGTGCTTTGCCCACCACTATCAGGTCGACATTCTCCGTCTCCGCCAGGTTGAGAATGTGAGTGGTGGACGGGCGCCCGCGCGCGATCGACGAATTGATCGTCAGTCGTCCCCGCATCTCATCGGGCACCTGCTCTTCGATGTCCTGTCTGGCAGCCGCTTCGATTCGCTGCAAAGCCTCTTCGACTTTGGCTGGAGAGTTTACGGCTCGCAGATAGGCCTGAAGACTGCCGGGTAATGCATGGAGGAGCACGAGCCGGGTCGAGAAGTAATCCGCGTATGCCGCAGCTGTCTCTGCCACAGGTGCGCCCTCGTCGCGCAGACTCAATGCCGCCAGGATCGTCTTGTCCCTGTCGTTTCGCATCGGGCGCCATACCAGCACAGGGACCTGCGATTTTCGCACGACGGCTCGGCAGGTGTTTCCATGCTCGTCGGTCGGCCATGCGCGTTTATGGTGCGCTGCCACGACGATGAGATCCGCGCCCAGATCATCGGCCGCCGCTGCAAGCGTCTCGGGCGTCCAGCCACGGCGAATCTCGAATCCGGCCTCTATGCCAACTTGCTCTGCTATGGCTTCAAGGTTCGACCGAACGTCGAGTTCTGCTTCGAGCCGGATATCCAGGCCTGCGCCCAACTCACGCCGCAAGTACCCGGGGATCGTGATTTTCTCGATGGAGTGAAACAGCACGATGTCCGCTTCCGGAAACCGGGAAACGTGTCTGAAAAGTCGATGCCGATGAGGATTTTCTGATACATGACCAGCGCGCCCGATTCGGGTGGGGGGAGCCAGATTGCGGGGTCGAAGCTACTCTCCGAGAGCGGTTGGCGCATCCTCGTAAGTCCGACCGGGTTCCCCTGCCAGAAGCGTGTCCAGGGCTCTCCACGGATCGGTGCCAGCCGATTCAGTCAGCACTTCGACCGTACGTTTCAGGCTTCCGAGCCGAGTATAAAGCGCCTCGAAATCTTCCAGGCGTTCGTAATACAGTAATCGCGAAAGGAGCCAGGCGTTGTCGATCGTCCCGGCATCGAGCCCGCGATACTGGCCCGATCGCAGGTCGGGAATTACCCGCGACTCAAACCTCTGAACGGCAGCCTCAATGATCTCCTGCTTTGTTCGTCTCATCTCCTCAGACGGCAGCTGCGAAGCATAGAGCTCTTCGAGGGGCACTCTCACGGACTGGAAGAACTCGCCGAAAACGCGTGCGTCGTGCCATCTTTCCTCGGCGCGGCGGCAGGGCTCAGCATCGCCCCGTGCGTCACAAAAGAATTCGATCGTTCCCCGGTGGCCAACGAAATTGGCGAAACTCTCGTTGAATTGTGCCTGGCCTCGCGCAAAAAAAGTTGTGTGAGTGATTTCGTGAATGACGGTCTCCGCGATCGAAAGCTCGTCGCCCCGTAAGGCGGGAGTGAGCACGGGATCCGGAAACCAACCGAGCGTACTGAATGCGGCACTGGGCCTCACATAGGTGTCGTATCCCTGTGAGGCCAGCCGATCAGCCTCACGCTCAGCGTCGGCAAAATTAAAGAATCCCTTGTACGGCAGTCGTCCGACTATCGGGAACCACCAGGTCTTCCAGCGCAGTTCAAACTCGGGGGCGGCCGACACGACCATGACGAGCGTGTCCTTGTTCGTCGCGGTAAAGCTCCGAAATGACCGGCCGGAATCCAGACCGAGGCGGCGTTCAGCGAATACCCTGACTTCGCGTACCAGGCTGAGCTTGCGTTTGATCTCTAAATCTGTCGCCGGATCTTCCAGGACATCCTGGATATCCCGTCGTTCGGCCAGGATTCGAGCTTCCTCCCAGCCGGCGCGCAATACATAGGTCGGGGAACACGAAAGCAGCAGCATGGCCGAGGTCGCGGTCAACAGGATCAGTTTGCTCTGGCGTCGCATACCTCTCATACCAGATCATCCCGGTTCTGGGTCCAATGGACAAGCGGAACACGGGCGGCGATTCTTCAATGTGGTGAATTCTCAATGGCCAGCGGGGGGCCGGTTGAATCTAACGGGACTGCTGTACGACATAGGATGGCGCTTGAGCGGGCCGCTACTGACGGGCGCTGGTCTTTTTTCGCCAAAACTTGCGCGAGCTGTTGCTGGCAGGCGAGAGTCAGTAGACAGGTTCCGGAAGTGGGCCAGTGGAAGGCGCACGGGGCTGGAACTCCCACCGCTTCTCGTGTTGCATGGCGCGTCGGCAGGAGAGCTGGCCGGGTCGATTCCAATCCTCACTGAGCTTCGCCGGCTGATCCCGGACCTTGAGCTGGTTGTGACGTACTCTTCACCATCCGGCGAGGAGGTAGCCGCCGACATTCGCCCCGATATGCACTGGTTCGTGCCGTTCGATCGTCCGGATCACACGGGCGCCGTGCTGGATGCTCTGCGCCCGGATGCCGTTGTGTTTGCCAAACTGGACGTCTGGCCGACGTTCACGCGAGAAGCTGCACGACGCAAAATTCCGATTGGAATGATCAACGCGACTGTTCGCCCCCGAAGTGGTCGCCTGCGATTTCCGGGGCGTCAGCTGCTTCGCACGGCCTACGCGCAGCTGGATGCGGTCGGAGCCGTGTCGGAGGGCGAACGGGAACGGCTGATCCGCCTGGGTGTGTCTCCGGCCGCCATCCAGATCACCGGCGACGGTTCGTTTGACCGGGCGATCGACCGGGTTCAGGCGGCACAAGGTGGGCCAGCTCGATTGCCCGAGCGTGCTCCCGGCATGGTTCGGCTGCTCGCCGGCTCGACATGGCCAACAGATGAGTCTTTTCTACTCAAGACCTTGAGCCAGCTTCCGGAGTTCGAGCTTGTTCTGGTTCCGCATGAACCCACCCTTGAGACGGTCGCACGGCTCGAACGGGACGTGAAGCGTTATTTCGGAACGCCTGCTCGGGTGTTCAGTCGCTTTTCGGCAGGGGGGACTGAGTCGTCCGATTCTTCTCCCCTGATCGTCGATGCGGTTGGTTTGCTGGCGGAGCTGTATACGGAGGCTGACATCGCGTATGTCGGCGGGGGTCTGGACGGGACCGGCCTGCACTCCGTTATCGAGCCTGCAGCTGCCGGCTTGCCCGTCCTGTTCGGTGCGCATCACGATCGATGGGAGGCCCGTGAGCTAGTCGCGTCCGGTGGGGCTGTAGAACTCGATGAGTCAAATGCTGCAGTTGAGATTGCGTCACTTCGCGATGCCAGTCGGCGTGCAACGATGGCGACGGCCGGACGTGCCTATGTAGCCGGAATGACCGGGGCAGGGCTCGCGGGGGCTGATCTTGTCGCTTCACTGCTACGTCGAAGTTGAGGTCAGCTGGTCAGCTACGCCTTGGCTTAGGTCCTAGCGCGTACCAGAATATGCAGCCAAACACGGGAACCAGGAGCACGATTCCGCACCACAGGGCGGCTTCTCGCCTTCCTGGCCGGGCTTTCAGGATCAACCCGATTGACCAGACGTCAATGGCGAGGAGCAGTGCGGCCAGCAGCCAGCGTGTGTCGAGAGCGAGGATCGTGTCCAACATGATCAAGCCGCGTCGTGAGCGGTGAACTGCAGCCGATGCAGCCTGGCGTACAGGCCGTCAAGTTGCAGGAGCTCGTGGTGGGTTCCGGTTTCTCGAACACGGCCATGATGCAGAACGAGAATGCGGTCAGCATTCCGGATGGTCGATAATCGATGAGCAATGACAAGGCTGGTCCGGCCGGTCATCAACTCCTCCAGAGCAGCGTCGATTCGAGCCTCAATTTCCGAGTCGACTGAGCTCGTGGCCTCGTCCAGAAGCAGGATTCTGGGGTCGCCGGCGAGCGCCCGCGCAAAGCTCAACAGTTGACGCTCTCCTACGCTGAGATTTGCTCCCCGCTCTGCCAATGGGGCATCGTATCCTCCCTTGAGGCGCTGAACATGACGGTCAGCACCGACCCGGACAGCCGCTCGTTGCACGTCCTCCTGATCAATTCCTTCCCGACCAAGATCGATATTCCAGCCGGCGCTCCCCGAGAACATGTAGACGTCCTGGAGAACGAGGCCCATGGCGGTGCGGAGCTCGGTCAGTGATATGTGCTTGATGTCCCGCCCATCGAGCGTAATCCTGCCTCGCTGGGGCTCGTAGAACCGCATCAGAAGACTGATAAGCGTAGATTTTCCCGCACCCGTGGCTCCAACCACAGCGACGCGTTCACCGGGCTCAATGACGAAGCTGATATCGCTGAGCACCCACTCATAGTCTGCCCCATCGTGTTCGTCTTGTGCGTCTTGTTTCGGCTCCACATATCGAAACCACACGCCTTCGAATGCAATTCGACCCTGCAGCTCACCCAGGGGCTCGGGGTTCTCGGGATCCTGGATCGCCGGCTCGCGGTCCAACAACCGAAACACGCGTTCAGAACTCGCCATCGCGTTCTGGAGGATGTTGTACTTTTCGGAAAGATCCTGAATGGGTCGGAAAAAGCGGCGCGCGTACTGCAGAAATGCTGCGATTGTGCCGATTGAGATTGCCCCGGCGAGCGCCTTCCCACCTCCGTACCAGATGATCAGGGCCAGTGCCACGGCGGAGAAAAGCTCGATCACCGGAAAGAAAATCGCATAATACGTTATGGATTTCAGGTGAGCATCCAGGTGGTGCTCGTTGATTTGCTCAAATTTTTCCCGGCTGGCCTTTTCCTGCCCGAAGATCTGTACCACCTGCATTCCAGTGATGCGTTCTTGCAGGTAAGCGTTGATACGAGCAATGCGTACCCGGATGTCTCTGTACGCGCGCCGGACTCTGATGCGAAACACCATTGCGGCCATAAAGACAATAGGCAGAACCGCGAATGTGACCAGCGCCAGCCGCCAGTCCATCACCAGCATTGCGGTTACGATCGCGCCGATCGTAAACACATCGCCGAAGATGGTTACCACGCCCGACGTAAACATTTCGTTCAGCACTTCGATGTCGCTGGTGACACGGGTCATCAGTCGGCCAACCGGATTCCGATCGAAGAAGCGCAACTCAAGGCGCTGGAGGTGGCTGAACAC
>JBDHMQ010000162.1:0-4398 GCA_039656095.1 Gemmatimonadota bacterium
GATAGCCGGCGGACTCGGTGATCTCGCAGGCAAGATCTTTCGAATCGGCTGCATGGGGCACGCCTGTCAGCCCCGCAACATCCTGATGCTGCTGACAGCATTTGGGCATGCCCTACAACAGGAAGGCGCACGAGTCGATGTCTCAGCTGGACTGGCGGCGGCCGCGGAGGCGCTCGGTTAGGGTTGGTCTCGGTCACCGGTCAAAAGGAAACAAACGGAGAATCAAATGCGCGATTTCGCAAGGATCTGGGTGGCGCTCCTGTTGCTGGTGCCGGCCTCGTTGGTGGCGCAGCAAACCCCACGGTCGGAAGACGTTGAATCCCTGGATGGTATCATTGCCGCCTGGTACGACATCGTCTCAGTACCGGCCGGAGAGACACCGGACTGGGCCCGCGACAGCACGCTCTACCTTCCGGAGGTCCGCTTCGTCATCCTGGCCGACGGTGAGCATGATGAAGTGGATAGCGCATCAATCATTGATCACGCCCAGTTCGCCGCGGCTGTAGGCGAAAGCTCCGACGGCTTCTTTGAGTCGGAGATCCATCGCGTAACCCAAAGATTTGACAACCTGGTGCACGTATTCAGTACGTATGAATTCGGGCAATCGAAAGACGGGGCGGTACTCGGTCGCGGGATCAACAGCATCCAGTTGTTTTTTGACGGTCAGCGCTGGTGGATCGTCGGCGCAGCCTGGCGAAACGAGTCGGACGAGCGCCCGATTCCACCCGAATTCCTGCCGTGAGCTTTGCCCAGAAACTGATCCTGCACGGATCGACAAGTCCGTGGTTATCACGGCAGTTGAGCAAGCGACGTTTCGTGCAGCGAGCCGTGCAACGTTTCATGCCGGGTGAGAGGATGGATGACGCAATTGTAGCAGCGACTGGCCTGCAGAACGCAGGCATGCGCTCCATCCTGACGTTGCTCGGAGAAAGCGTGCTGAACAGTGCGGATGCTGACGAAGTAGTAACCCACTACGAAAGGCTTGTTGAGGCTATTGCAGGCTCCGGCCTGGCAGCTGATCTGTCTGTGAAGCCCACACATCTCGGCCTTGAGCTGGGATCAGACGTTGTGGAGGCAGGTCTGCGGAATGTTGTATCCCGGGCAGGCGCAGCGGGCCGGTTGGTCGTAATCGACATGGAAGCGTCCGAATATGTTGACGATACGCTCGACTTGTATCGCCGAATCCGAGCGGATCATCAAAATGTCGGGGTCTGTCTGCAGTCATACCTGTACCGCACCGAGCAGGATCTGGAGACGCTTCTTCCCTTGAAGCCGATGATTCGTCTCGTCAAAGGCGCCTACCGGGAGCCGGAGGACCTGGCCTGGCCGAAGAAATCTGACGTCGACGAAGCCTTCGTGGCCCGGGCGGAGCAACTACTCGAGGCGACCAGGGCCGATCCCGACGTGCGGATCGCGTTCGGCACGCACGATGACCGGATGATCAACAAAATTCGCCGGCATGCTGCGGATCTGGGTCTGGCCCGCGACGCCTTCGAAATCCAGCTGTTATACGGTATCCGGCGAGACCTCCAGGCCGAGCTTGTGGCCGAAGGATATGTGGTCAGAATCCTTATCAGCTACGGACCCAACTGGTTCCCCTGGTACATGCGGCGGCTTGCCGAGCGACCGGCCAACGTCTTGTTCATGTTGAGGGGCGTGCTGGGCAGGTAGAGGCCTGTTGAGGAACTGGGCCTACATTCGGAACACGAAGTCGTCCCAGAGTGGGGATGTCAGCATGATCGCGGAGATGACGGCCATGGTCCAGATCATGATTCGCATCCGGCGAATACGCGATCCAGAAGCCACGTTGCAGGCGACCCCGTCCGCAGATTCTGTTGCTCGGCCCAGTTCCGTGAACGCGTACCACAACAGGCCTGCTGACAGGAACACGAACAGCGGACGATAAGGAACGAACACCGCCAGGGCTGCACCCGACATTCCAAGTGAAGCGGCGACGAGCGGTCCGGTGCAGCAGAGCATCGATCCAAGGGCGGCTGATACTGCGCCCATTCCGGAAACGACTGGTTTCTCCATGTCTGCCCTAACCGGAACGCACGTGAGACGGTTCCCGGATCTGCCGAAGTCGGCGCATGGCAATGATTCCTGCAGCTGGCCCCAGGGCCAGCACGGGGAACGCCCACCGCCAGCCGAGAACTTCGGCCAACACCGGCACAACCTGGATCGTCACCATCGTCAACAGGAACCCGGCGGCAACTTGAAGAGTCAGGGCCGTACCAACCGTATGACCAGGCACTACCTCAGTAACGGCTGCGCTGAATTGCGCCGAATCGGCAATGACGAAGAATCCCCAGACAAGGACTATTGCCAGCACCACCAGGAAATGGGCGCCGAACAAGAAGCCTACGCCGGTCGCACATGCACCGCTGACCGTGAGTGACCGTATCGTCAGCTGTTCATAGCCGATTCTGTCAGCAACGAGACCGCCCCAGATGCATCCGAATCCGCCGATCGCGATGGCCAGAAAGGGCGCCAGCTCAACGACGATTTCCGGAACGCCTGCTGTGGCTCCAGGCACGGCGGCCGCGGCGGCCAGGAACGTCGATATCCACGCCCAGAATGCATAGAGTTCCCACATATGGCCGAGATATCCGCAGGTGGCGAGCCGCCAGGGCCGACACGTAATGACAGTATGTGCGTGCTTCCAGGAGAATGGCCGGCGAGGAAACGCGTGCGGACCGTCGCGGTAGGTAGCCAACACAAGAAGGGCGCCAATCGCGGCCCCGGTTGATGTCGTACCTACCACTGCAGCCATGCTGGCGCCACCGAGTCCATCTACCAGGTAGGGCACGGCCTTTCCAACCGTAAGCGCGCCGATCAGGGTTCCGATGGCCAGACCCCTGTTGGTACGAAACCATGTGGCCGTCATTTTCATCGCCGGCGGATAGACGCCCGCGAGGAACACTCCAGTTGCAAATCGGGTCGCCAGGGCTGTTTCAAAGGTGGGGACCAGAAGCAAGGCTGCATTTGCCGAGGCGGCAAGCAGGGCCGATGCACCAAAATAGATCCGGCTGGAGACGCTATCGGCCAGGCTCAATACGGCGGCGGTCAGGGTTCCGGAGACGAATCCGAGCTGGACCAGCGCCGTCAGCCAACCGGCCTGAGTCGTCGTGAGGTCCCATCTTGCCTGAACGATGGGGGCAACCGCGCTGGCGGCAAACCATACGGACATGCCGAGCAAGACGGCTGTCGACAGCACTGCGAGTGCCACCCACGCAGTGCTGTCAGGGCCAGCCGTGGGGTGATCAGTCACCCAGACTCACGCCCAGATCTCGAACGGTGCGTACTGTGTCAGAATCCACCGGAACTGTTTTCATGCGCTTCGTTGCGAGCGCCAGCGGTACGTAACGGACATCCGGCGGATCCAGTGACACCATGCAGCCGGCGCACCCCTCTCGAATCGCTCGCACGGCCGCCGCACCGAACCGCAGCGACAGAATCCGATCGCGCGTGGTCGGGCTACCTCCTCGCAGCAGATGTCCGAGTACCACGGTCCGCGTATCCTTTCCGGTCATCTCTGCCAACCTGGCTGCCACCTCGTGTCCGACGCCGCCCAAACGCTCGGCGTGTCCGATCTCGTCCTCTACGACCAGCGGTGAACCACCCACAGGGTATGCGCCCTCAGCGACCACGACGATCGAGAAGTGTCGTCCCGCCGCTTCCCGCCTACCAATCGCCTCGGCAACCTTCGTCAGATCGTACGGAATCTCAGGAATCAAAATCACATCGGCCGAGCCGGCCAGACCGGAATGCAACGCAATCCACCCGGCGTATCGACCCATCACCTCGACAACTATCAGGCGATCGTGCGCGTCGGCGGTCGTGTGGAGACGATCGATGCATTCCGTCGCAAATGTGACGGCGGTATCAAAACCAAACGTTACGTCTGTTTCTTCAAGGTCGTTATCGATCGTCTTGGGAACCCCGACGACCTTAAGCCCTTTTCCGGCCAACACGTTCGCGATAGACAGCGATCCGTCACCGCCGATGGCGATCAGTGCGTCGATTCCCCGATCCGCGAATATCTGGATGAGTTCATCGGAACGGTCTACTTCGGACCACGATCCGTCGGCCGTCTGGACTGGGTAGGCCAGCGGATTCCCGCTGCTAGTAGTTCCGAGAATTGTTCCGCCAAGATGTGTGATTCCGCGGACAGATGCCCGATCGAGTTCGATCAGACCGCCTTCGGGATATGCCCCTGGGTTCAGGAGGCCGTTGTACCCGTCGCGAATTCCGACACATTCCCATCCTTCGCCAAGCGCTGCTACGACGGCTGCCCGAATCACGGCGTTGAGCCCGGGCGCGTCACCGCCACCTGTATTGATCGCAATCCTGCGAATTCCGTTATCAGTCATGTGGCGAACCTAGCGTTTCAGCATG
>JBDHMQ010000163.1:0-5528 GCA_039656095.1 Gemmatimonadota bacterium
ATTCGGCTGCAGCGACGTCGACGTGATGTCCTTCATGCCGTTGGGAGACATCGGGGCTGGCCGAGGCGTAACGACCAATGACGTCTGGGGCTGGACGGACCCGGATACGAACCGTGAGTACGCGCTGGTCGGCATGACGGATGCGACCTCATTCGTAGATGTCACGGATGCGGCGAACCCGGTGTACCTCGGTAAGCTGGACAAGACAGACGGTGCACCTGGAAGCTCATGGCGCGACATCAAAGTCTACCAGAATCATGCATTCATCGTTTCTGAAGCTGGCGCCCATGGAATGCAGGTCTTCGACTTGACGCAGCTGCGTGACGTGCAGAACGGGCCGGTCGAATTCGAGGAGACAGCCCACTATGACGGTATCGTCAGCGCGCACAACATCGTAATTAACGAAGAGTCAGGCTTTGCATACAGCGTGGGCTCGAACGGCGGCGGTGAAACGTGCGGTGGTGGGCTTCACATGATCGACGTTCGTACGCCGGCGGAGCCAACGTTCGCGGGTTGCTTCTCCGATCCAAATACGGGTAACGCGGGCACTGGCTACTCGCATGACGCGCAATGCGTCATCTACCACGGCCCGGATACGGACTATCACGGCCGTGAGATCTGCATCGGCGCAAACGAGACAGCGATCAGCGTTGCCGACGTAACGGACAAAGAGAATCCGATTGCGATCACATCTGCGACGTATCCGACGGTTGGATACGCTCACCAGGGTTGGTTCACGGAGGATCAGCGGTACTTCTTCCTGGACGATGAAGGCGATGAGTCCAATTCGGAACTCGGACTCACAGCCACCCGGACAATGATCTGGGATATGCAGGATCTGGATGATCCGATTCTAGTCAAAGAACATCTGGGCGAGACGCTCACCATCGACCATAACCTGTATATCAAGGGTGACTTGATGTACCAGTCGAACTACGTGAGTGGACTGAGGATTCTTGACGTTTCGGATCCAGTGAATCCGGTCGAAGTCGGATTTTTCGACACGGTTCCAGGTGAAGACAGCGTCGTATTCGACGGCTCCTGGAGCAACTACCCGTTTTTCGAGAGTGGCACGATCATCGTTACGAGTGGGTCGCAGGGACTGTTCATGCTGCAAAAAAGAGATAGCGAACCCGTGACCTGATCCCGAGCAGGTCTTTACTGACGGGAATCGACCCCCCGGCGTGATTTCACGTCGGGGGGTCTCTTGTCGAGCGTGTGTCAGGATCGATTACAGCCAGTTGCGTGTTATGGTCATGCGGGCTTCTATAATGATCGACCCACCCACAACCGGAGAAACGACGTTCGTGGCTAACCGTCAGAGTCCCACACCTCTGCTCGTATACCTGTCCGGCAGTCAACGCGGCGATTCTGCCGGAATTCGGCGGCTCCAACCTCGGGGTTCCCGCAGGTCTGGCCGCCGAGTTGCTGCGCGATGTAACGTCAGGGCCGGAAGCTCCCTGACACTACCAGCGGTGCCCCTATCCAGCGAGTCGAATTCTGGCGACTGTTTCGCCGTGCGACTAGATTGTTGGGAGAATCTGAGGCATTGGTAGCAGTTCATCTTAGCGAGGCTTGAGGGGACAAGAAGGCCATGAGAAGAAATTCTTTGCTGGTAGCCGGCGGCGTCGGCGTCGCTCTCGTCGGGGCATTTGCGCTCGGCCTTTTTTCGTCCGATGAAACTGGCGTACCTGCTGGCGTTTCAGACGCTGATTCGCCCGTCGTCACCGTCTACAAGAGCCCTACCTGAGGCTGCTGCTCATCGTGGGTGGGTCACCTGCAAGACAATGGTTTCAAAGTAGACGCGATCGATACCGACGAGATGGCGGCCATCAAGGCCAGCCACGGGATTACTCCTGATATCCTGGGTTGCCATACCGCAGAGGTGGGCGGCTACACGATCGAGGGACACGTACCCGCAGATGTAATCCGGCGACTCCTGAGTGAGAAGCCCGCCAACATTGCGGGCCTGGCAGTTCCTGGAATGCCGATGGGTTCGCCCGGAATGGAAGGCGGAATGCCCGTATCGTACCAGGTCATCGCATTCGACATGCAAGGTGGAAGGTCCGTCTACGCGGAGCGCTGATCTATCGGCAGATGCCCGTTGCCAGACGCTCGTTGAATTCCTTCCGAAGCGAGCGGCGCAGTTCAGCTTCGCATTGCCATTTGTGGTCTTCTGCTGTCTCGCACTGAAGCCGTGGGACTGACAGCGCGTTTCCGTCGTCGTCCAGTGCGACCATGGTGAAAAACGACCGCGTGGTCCGCCGTTCGCTGTCTGGAGACCGGGGATCCTCTGCTATTACCGAAATGCCAACCTGCATGGAAGAAGTTCCCACGGAATTGCCGGCGAAGTTGCCCTGCTGGGGCCGCATCAACTGGGTTACTTCCACCTGTGAGTCCGCGACGGTCTTCGTGGCCGCCTGAGGATCCTGTGTATTTGGTCCATTCATCTCATACTCTCTATGTGCGTCAGAATTGTGCTGCGTTACCGAATGTGCAACGAATCATTGCCTCTCGGCGTTCCTCCCGATGCAGCCGGTGAACCATGGTGAAGGAGTGACATTGGAGCAGATCGACAAGAACTCCGGAAGGAATCGCCCAGCCTGGCAAGGACAGTGGCGGATCCTGTCGATTGGACTCGCGCTGTCCGGGGTAATTCTGTGGACCGTCTCGAACTTCGATTGGCGACATTCTGCTCTGTTCCTTGTGGGGATTCTGCTGGGCCTGACTCTCTACGTCACCGCGTTCGGCTTTACGACTGGGTACAGGCGGGCCGTACTGCATCGCGATCTTGGGGCCATTTACGCCCAGCTGCTGATGCTGGCTGTAGCCATGCTGCTGTTCGCTCCGGTTCTGGCCAGGGGTAGCCTGCTCGGCCAGGGAATGACCGGAGCCTATGCACCTGTTGGATTTCAGGTAGCGATTGGTGCATTCATGTTCGGTATCGGAATGCAGCTCGGAGGGGGATGCGGATCGGGTACGTTGTATGGGGCCGGGGGAGGTAGTACGCGCACGCTGGTCACACTGATCGCGTTCTGCGGAGGGGCATTCTGGGCAAGCCTCCAAATGAATGTCTGGAGCCAGCTCCCATCAATGCCGACGGTGGTAATTGGAGATCGCCTGGGCTGGCCGGTAGCGATTGCGCTTCAACTCGGAATCCTGGCAGCGCTCGCTCTGGCCCTGCGCACGTGGCGAAGTCGCCTGCAGGTGGGCACGCCCAGGACACTCCACTCGGATCCACCGTCAACTCGCGTCGGACGCCTGACACCCGCTCGGCTATTGCTGGGTGGCGGAGTCGCCCTGGCGATCTTGAATTTCGCGACGCTGGTACTCGCTGGTCATCCGTGGACGATCACATGGGGATACACGCTCTGGGCAGCCAAACTGGCCAACGCTGGAGGGTGGGATCCTTCTGTGAGCACGTTCTGGAGCGGCGGGTTTCCGGCGGCAGCTCTCGCTGGCCCAGCCCTGAAGGACGTCACCTCCCTGATGGATATCGGCATTCTGCTCGGAGCAATGGGCACGGCCGCAGCCACAGGAAGGTTCAGGCCTAGACTGAGAATACCAGCGCGGTCGCTGGCCGGTGCTGTGATCGGTGGACTGTTGTTGGGCTATGGATCACGAATCGCCTTTGGGTGCAATATCGGCGCGTTCTTTTCGGGGGTTGCCTCTACAAGCCTGCACGGCTGGGTGTGGATCGCGGCCGCGATTCCCGGCACCGTGGTGGGAGTATTCATAAGACCCTGGTTCGGGCTCGACAACGAACCTCCACCCTATCTGGTTTGAGCGTGCGGCGCGGTTACGGCTCCTTGCGCGTGGTCGCCACGTAGCTGCCGTCACGCAGCTTCAGCAGCACAAGCTGGTTCACCGATCCACAGACGCTGCATAGCCCGGAATTCTCGTCGAGTACCTTGAATTCGGTCGGACAGCTGCATTCTTCGCACACCGCGTGAACGATCGCCCAGGGCTCAGTCTTGCTGGCATCGCTGCGGGCAAGACGCACTCCCATGGCAACCGGCGGAAGCCCGGACAGGGGACATACACCGCCGTCGCAGCATTCACCGAAATCCAGGCAGACTACCTGGTTTCCGTCCGGCAGGTTTGCGTGTGAATGGTGCGCATGTGCGGGCGTGACCACGAAGTGGACGTCCTTCTGACAGTGAGCGCAGTAGGTCGCATGCTTGTCCACATTTGCCTCCAGGGTCAAGCCTTGTGAACGAGTTCCGCCCGGCCATTCAAAATTCGGCCGGCCGTCTCCAAAGATAAGCCAAAACAGGCCGTCGCGGCGGCATCGGCCGCCATGCACGTATCAGCCGCCACAGTGACCGTGTGAACTGGTGTAAGGCGAGGTTCTCCGGTCCCGGGATCGCCGGACGGATCCGTTGGCGAGCGAACTCCGGCCTGCCAGGGCCCGCCATCCTCGGCACGTCCCAGAGCATAAAGATCTCCACCGGCATTCACGAGACCATCGGTGATACCCGCTTCCCGAAGCGCTGCTACTGCCAGATCAACCGCGTGGCCCTTGGCGATCCCGCCAAGATCAATCGTCAGGTCTTTTTCGTGAAACCGGACCACATCACGGCCCTGCAAGCGGCCGACCTCGAGATCTTCATACAGCCGCCGACCGGCGAAGCGGCGAGTTTCCTCAGCAGAAGGAGGCGATGTGCGATCCGACACGTTCCACAGCTGCACCGCGCTTCCAAGGCACGGATCGAAGTTGCCATAGCTCCATGTGGCCCATCGAATGCCCGCCAACAACACCACAGCAGTCTCGGCATGTACCGCCACCGGCTCACGCGCGGCCCTCAGATTTGCCCGACCTACATCCGACGTACTGCTGAACCGGGTCATCGTACGATCTACCCAGTGCAGGCGCTCGGCTGCTGCGTCGATTGCCGCCTGGGCGATTCGCTCATCGTCGTGGAGAACGGCGATCTCGGCAATCGATCCCATCACGGGTATGGTGCGGCGAATGAGCCGGCGGCGTGTTGCCCAGCGGACCAGTGGAAGCGAAACGACAAACGCACCTATGCCCAGTGAGATCACCTCCCGGCGGGAAGGTCGCCAGGCGCCATTGTCATGCGTTGTCATCAGAAGACTCCCATTGGTCACAGGTTCCCGAGCATCCAGCGCAGTTACCGGTGCAATCCGAGTTGTGCCGAACCAGTCCGAACACCCCGAACAGAACGGCCATTATTGCGATTCCTACCATCGATTCGATCATGTGCTGAACAGTCCCGCGAATCCCATGAATGCCAGCGACAGCGATCCAGCGATGATCAGGACCAGGCCCATGCCCCTGGCAAGTGCCGGTACCGTGGCCAACTCGGACTGCTCTCGAAGAACAGGCCCTCAAGAAATCCATAGCCCCGATTAGTCTGGAAGATCGCGAGCCCAAGGATCGCGCAGTTGGTTGTGATCAGTGGCAGAAAAATTCCCAACTCACGGAATAGCGTCGGGCTCACTTTCTTGATGATAATTTCGACGATCTGGACCAGCGATGCGATCACAACGATGAACGAGATCAG
>JBDHMQ010000164.1:0-4363 GCA_039656095.1 Gemmatimonadota bacterium
CTTACAGACCGTAGCGCAGGGGGTACTCGGCGCGGAGCTGGCAAATAACATAGAAGCGCCACTCGCCGCCGTCGCGACGGAAGTGTTCGGCGAATGGGGCGCCAAAATGCTCCTTGTCGGCGGCGCTATCTCTATTTACAGCACACTAAGCGGAGAAATGCTGGCCGCGCCAAGAGTGATCTTTGCTTCCGCACGCGATAACAACCTGCCGAAGATGTTTGCGACCGTGCATCCGAAGTACAAGACGCCATATGTATCGGTGATCTTCTTCGCGGTCGTCGTATGCATTCTGGCCCTAAGCGGCACGTTCAAGCCTCTGGCGGTGCTGGCATCCGGGTCATTACTCGTCATTTATGGGGGTGTCAGTCTTGCAGTAATTCGTTTGCGTCACCGGGATGGTGAGCCAGGCGCAGGACAGTTCAAGCTGCCTTGTGGCCCTACGATCCCGATCTTGAGTTGTCTCGTGGTCGGGTGGCTGCTGTGGCAACTCACTGCCGGAGAGGCGACCGGACTCGCTGCACTGATAGGAGCCTCGGTCCTGGTCTACGCAATACGAAAAGTAGTGTCAAACCCCGAGAAGACCGTCCAGGCCGACAGTGACACCTGAGTCCAGCGAGCCGATTTCGCGCAATGATAGAATGATGCCGGGCGCGAAGCATTCGTAATCGGTTGTATCGTGGCGCAGAGTGAGCACCTGGCCGACGGTGCCGAACACTACTTCCTGGTGCGCAACGGAGCCGTGGAGGCGCAGTGAGTGCACCGGGATACCTTCCACATCACCACCCAACGACCCGGCCATGATTTCGGACCCACGACTGTGTGCGCCGTGCTTGCGTGCGGCAGCCATGCGCGCGGCAGTATGAAGTGCTGTACCGGAGGGGGCGTCAGGCTTGTCATGATGATGCATCTCGACGATCTCGGCGGACTCGAAATGAGGCGCTGCAAGTTCGGCAAACCGCATCATCAGTACCGCACCGATCGCAAAGTTCGGCACCACCAGGCAGCGGGAAGCCAGGCCTGACCACGCATGGCGCAACGCGTCTATGCGGGCCACGGTATAACCCGATGTGCCGATCAACACATCCGCGCCGCTGTCTCGCCACCGGGGGACGTTCTCATCGGCAGCAGATGGGTTGGTCAGTTCGATTACAACGTCGCACTCGGACAGGGCCGCAGGGTCATCACTAGCGATGGTTCCGAGGATATCCTGATCGTTACGCCCGGGTGCATAGAGCCCGCCGACGGTCAGGTCATCGACAGCCTCAATCGCCGTAATTGTCAGCCGGCCCATGGTGCCGTTAGCACCTGAGATCCCCACCTTGATCATGAAATCGCAACCGGATGTTTCTGCAGATTGATGCTGTCTGCCGGCAAAAGTAAGGCACAAACTCGGATTTCAGAGTTCCAAAATAGGCGTCGACTCTGTCGTCCGGTCAACTACTCTCCGACCACTTCCTTCCACGCAACGCTCGAGATCCGGGCTATTGCCGCCGCGCAGTCTTCTGTGCGGAGCCTCTCGTTCCTCCCTATCGTACGGCGCCGACGGATCGCAGGGACCACCAGCAAGAGAGACAGCAATGCGCACGCTCCACTCCATCCTGCTCGCCGTTCTCACCTTCACCCCAACCGCTCTAGCTGCCCAGCAAAACATGGCCGCGGAGGCCGACGACCCCTACGTCTGGCTCGAAGAAGTCGAGGGGGAGGAAGCCCTGGCCTGGGCCACGGAGAGAAGCGCGGCGACGCTGGCGGAGCTGTCAGCGCGGCCCGACTACGGTCCGATCTACGACGACGTGCTGGCCATTCTCAACTCGGACGACCGGATCGCGTACCCTACGATCCGGGGAGAGATGCTATACAACTTCTGGCAGGACGCAGATCACCCACGAGGAATCTACCGTCGGGCGACGTGGGAGGACTACCTGGGCGGCGAGCCGACCTGGGAGACAGTGCTCGACTTCGATGCCCTCGCCTCCGCGGAGGACGTTCCGTGGGCCTACGGTGGCATGACCTGCCTCCCGCCCGAGGAGCGCCTGTGTCTCGTGCGGCTGTCTCGCGGCGGGGCAGACGCGGTGGAGACGCGCGAGTTCGACCTGGAACTCGCGGTATTCATCGAGGACGGGTTTTTCCTGCCCGAGGCGAAGGGCGGCGCGACCTGGGTGGACGAAAACTCGCTGCTCGTGTCCACGGACTTCGGCGAGGGATCACTGACGACGTCGGGCTACCCGCGGATCGTGAAGCGCTGGGAGCGCGGGGGCCTGCTGGAGGAGGCCGAGGTCGTATTTGAGGGCGAAGTGAGCGATGTGAGCATAGGCGCCGGCTCGATGGAAACGACTGACGAGCGCTACATCGTGGTGAGCCACAGTCCGAGCTTCTTCGATCGATTCCTGTACATGTACAAGGACGGCGAGCTCCGCCGCGTGGAGATTCCCACGGACGCGCGGGCCTACGCCTTCCATGAAAAGCTCATCGTGCAACTGCGGTCGGATTGGGAGGTTGGTGGCGAGTCGTTCCGGTCGGGATCGATCATCGCGACCAGCTTCGCCGACTTCATGGCGGGCGGACGTGAGTTCGAGGTGGTCGCCGAGCCGACCGACCGGATCACAATCCAGGGCTCAACGGCCACGAAGAGCCACATGATCGTGTCGATGCTCGAGGATGTGAAGGGCCGACTCTGGCGCTACACGCCAACGGCGGACGGTTGGACGCGCGAGCCGATCGTCGCGCCGGACTTCGGCAGCGTCGGGGTCCGTGCCTCGGATGTCCACGACGACCGGTTCTTCTTCACCTACAGCTCCTACATCCAGCCAACGACGCTCTACCTGTCCGAGGAGGACGGGACGCTTCGGCAGGTCCGAAGCATGCCCGAGATGTTCGACGCGGAGGGCCTCACGGTCTCCCAGCAGTGGGCAATCTCGAAGGACGGTACCGAGGTGCCGTACTTCCTCGTCCATGCCGAGGATCTGGCTCTGGAGGGCGATAATCCGACGCTTCTCTATGCGTACGGGGGCTTCAACATCTCGATGACGCCGGGCTACAGCGCCACCGTGGGCAAGACCTGGCTCGAACGGGGCGGGGTCTACGCGGTCGCCAACATCCGGGGCGGCGGTGAGTACGGGCCCGACTGGTGGAAGTCAGCCCAGTTGGAGAACCGCCAGCGCGCCTACGACGACTTCCTGGCGGTCGCCGAGGACTTGATCGACCGGGGCATCACGTCGCCCGATCACCTTGGCATCAACGGTGGCAGCAACGGCGGCCTGCTGGTCGGCGTCGCGATGACCCAGCGGCCCGACCTGTTCAATGCGGTCGCGGTGGACGTCCCGCTGCTGGACATGAAGCGCTACAACAAGCTCCTCGCGGGCGCGAGCTGGATGGCTGAGTACGGCAATCCTGACACGGACGACTGGGAATTCATCAAGGAGTACTCGCCGTACCAGAACGTCCACGCCGATCGCGAGTATCCGCGCGCGTTGTTCTACACGACGACACGGGACGACCGTGTCCATCCTGGCCATGCGCGGAAGATGGCGCGCAAGATGATCGACCAGGGGCACCCGATCCTCTACTTCGAGAACACCGAGGGAGGCCATGGCGCGGGTGTGACCCCGGAGCAGCGGGCCCGCATGTACGCGATCCGCTACACATACCTGCACATGATGTTGGGCGTGGAGCGACCGACGTTTTAGGCGCAGCGTGCGATCGCCGCCATCACGAGGGCGAGCGACGCTTGACTCAGGCTTGACTCAGGCCGGGCACTCTGCGGTTACCGAAAGGAGGTAACCGATGCTCAAGAAAGTTGTCGTGCTCGCGCTCTTCGCCGGTCAGATGATCGGCTGCGAAGGCAATCCTGCTGCACCCGCCTTTGATTATCCTGTCTGGCCGGAGTCGCTTCAGATAGCGGGTCAAGTAATCAGCCAGGGTGATGTACAGCTGGAAGGCATGACTGTCAGGCTTGAGGTCAACGATCCAGCGCTGTGGTTGATGGATAACAAAGAACCGGAGGACACTGCGACCGTGGACGCGACTGGCAGGTTCACTCTTGAATACCGGTCCTGCCGATTCTCCTTTATCGTGTTTGTCGATGGCAACGGTTTCCGGGGCACCTCAGGTTGGCTGGACTGCACCGAGAGTGACGTGCACAAGGTCGAGGTGACGGTCACAGTGTTTGAGTAGAACGTCTTGCCACGATGCGGGGCCGTGGCCTTAGTTACTCCACCAACGTCTCCCACGCCACTCTCGAAATCCGGGCGATCGCCGCGGCACCGACCTCGGATTCGAGAATTCCCCTCGTGAGCACCACCAGAACGTATGGCGCGCGATCCGGCGGATAGATGATCGCGGCGTCGTGGGCGATGCGGGTGATCCA
>JBDHMQ010000165.1:0-4651 GCA_039656095.1 Gemmatimonadota bacterium
CCGGAAAACGGCGACGTGTTGGGCTGGAACTCGATCGACAGTGTAGGCGGCTCTACGGCGATACCCGGCAGTCGATCCGGCGCCGTCGGATCACATAACGTAGCGCCGATTTCCACTCCATCGATGCCTGCGACAGCGACGATCTCGCCAACTCCCGCTTCGTCAATTTCGGTCCGGCCGAGCGCCTCGAACACGAACAACTTTGACGTCTTTGCTGGCGGCAGCGGCGTATCACGATCAAGAGGCCAGGCGGCCACGAGGTCTCCTGCCCTCAGCTGACCACGTTCGATGCGGCCAATACCGAGCTTACCGAGGTAGGGCGAGTAGTCGAGCGTAGACACAAGAAGCTGGAACGGGGCGTCCGGATCCCCGGTCGGAGCCGGAACGGTATCTGCCACGGTCTCGAACAACACCGTAAGGTCGCCGGGTCGATCGTCCGGCTCACGGCCAGCCCATCCATCGCGCGCCGAGGCATACAGGAATGGGGCGTCCAGCTGATGATCATCGGCCTCGAGTTCCAACAGCAGTTCGAGCACGTCATCGTGTACGCGAAGTGGCTCGCAATCGGGCCGGTCTACTTTGTTAATAATGATGATCGGTTGGAGACCCAGGGACAGGGCCTTTCGAGTCACGAAACGCGTCTGGGGCATCGGCCCCTCAAACGCGTCTACGAGAAGAAGAACGCCGTCCACCATTCTCAGAATGCGTTCTACCTCGCCACCGAAGTCGGCGTGTCCCGGAGTATCGACAATGTTGATCTTGATGGCGTCACCGGCCGCGGTCGTCCAGCGGATAGCCGCGTTCTTGGCGAATATCGTGATCCCACGCTCACGTTCGAGCGGGTTCGAGTCCATCACGCGCTCCTCGACGTGCTGGCCGGCCCGGAATGTTCCGGTCTGGCGTAGCATCTGGTCGACGAGCGTGGTCTTGCCGTGATCGACGTGCGCGATGATCGCGATGTTGCGGATCTGCTCGGGCTGCAAAGGGGAAACTCCCCGGATTCGTGTGTCTGGCGGGCGGGGCTCACCCCCGGCGCCCGCCGAAGGTGCCGTGCGCGGCGGTGGCGTCAACCCCCAAACGGCAAACGTGTTGATTTTTCAAGGTATTCTAGTCCAAAAGAGCGCCGAAATACGCCGGATTTCGACCTGGACGGGCTGGTAATGGCGGCGTTGGACATGCACCGGAGGCGGGCCTAGTTTGCCCTCATGACTCCTTCCCGAACCTGCCACTCGACTCGCACTCGGAGCGTAACACGCTCGGCGGTCCGCACGCTGCCCCTGGCATTCCTGCTGATGACGGCCTGCGACAAGCCCCCCGCATTCGGAGAGCCGAATTCTCTGATCCTGGTCGGGGACGAAGCTCTGTGGGAGGAACTCGAGTACGAGACGTACGAACAGCTTGAGCGGACGGTGTTCACGACACGCCAGGAGAAGAAGTTCAACGTCACCTACGTAGCCCCGAGCGGATCCGAGCTGAATGAGTTGCTGATGTGGAAGCAAGTGCTCGTGTTCGGTGTCCAGGGTGACCCGCTGATCGAGGCGATCGCCTCGAGGGCGGACACGACTCCAGAAGCGGGGTCGGTCCTGCAGGCGAGAGACGTATGGGCGCGTGGCCAGGTTACAACGGCAATCGTGCTTGAGGCTGGAGGCGAGGCGAGTTCATGGCGTGCCGCTTTGCCTGGAGTCGCAGCGTTACTCGATACGAGTTACCAGAATTTCGCGTTGACACGAATGTTCGTCAGCGGCGAGGACACCCTGTTGTCACGGGCTCTTTCCGAACAATACGGCATCCAATTGCGGGCTCCTAGAATCTATCACGGGAGTATTGGCGACGACGGACTTGTGCGCCTGCGCAATGACAACCCACGACCTAGTGAGCGGATCCGCTCGATCCTCATCGAACGGGTAGAAGCGGAAGAAAATGTCGCCCTGCCTGATCCGGAAGCCGTATTCGCGTGGCGTGCGGGAATCGACAGCCTGATGTACCTCGTGCCACAGGGGTTCGACCAGGCACCCGTCGAGCCGCGGTTGTTCGAACTTGGCGGGGCAGAAGCGATCGAAGTGCGCGGCATCTGGCAGGACGAAGGGACCTATCCAGCCGGCGGCCCGTTCATCGCCAGAGCCGTCCGTTGCCCGGACGCCGTTTGGTTCTTTGATGCCTGGCTGTACTCGCCGAATCCGCGTGCAAGCAAGTATGAATTCCTGCTACAACTCGAACAGATTCTCGATTCTTTCCGCTGCACTACAAACTAGAAACCTGTTGAAGAACTAGAAAAGACCCAGATGTCCTTTGTCCACCTGCACTGCCATAGCGAGTACTCCCTCCTAGATGGAGCCAATCGGATCGACGCACTTCTCGATCGCGCCGTCGAGCTCAATATGGAAGCACTCGCGATCACCGACCACGGCAACCTGCATGGTGCCTGGGAATTTCAGGAAAAGGCTCGGAAGCGAGGCCTCAAGCCGATAATCGGGTTTGAGGCATACGTGGCATACGGCGACCGCCGCCTCAAAGAGCGTCTGCCCGACGCGCCAGCCGATTACACGCACCTCGTCGTGTTGGCCGCGAACCGTACGGGCTACCACAACTTGATCCGGTTGTCTTCCCGGGCGTTCACAGAAGGATTCTACCGCAAGCCGCGCATCGACCATGCACTCCTGGAGGAACTCTCAGAAGGACTCGTGATCACGAGCGCCTGCCTTGCAGGTGAAATCGCCCGGTCGCTGAAGCTGGATCGATACGAGGAGGCGAAGCAGACGGCGGAGTGGTATGCGCGGACGTTTCCGGACCGCTACTTCCTTGAGGTCCAGGACCACGGAATTCCGGAGCAGGCCAAAGTAAATGAGGGCATCTTTCAGCTGGCGGATGAACTGGGCTTGCCCGTTCTGGTCACCAACGACGCACACTATCTGAATCGGGAGGATGCCGACGCACACGATACCCTGCTGTGCATCGGAACCGGCGCAGCGAAGGACGACACGGACCGGCTCTCGTTCTTTGGCGAGGAGAGTTACTTCAAGTCCGCTGCAGAAATGGTCGAACTGTTTCCCGATCGACCCGAGTTGCTAGCGAACACCGTGCGCGTGGCTGAGCTCTGCGACGTGCAGTTCGAGCAGAAGTACCACCTGCCCAATTTCCCACTTCCCGACGACTTCACATCGGATAACGCATATCTCCGCGACCTGACGGAGCAAGGCGCGCATGAGCGCTACGGAGACCCTCTGCCGGAGAACGTACAGGAGCGTCTCGAATACGAACTGGGGGTAATCGAAGAAACAGGATACGCCGGCTATCTGCTTGTGGTGTGGGACTTCATCCGGGCGGCGCGTGAACTGGAGATTCCAGTCGGGCCCGGACGTGGATCGGCAGCCGGTTCTATTATCAGTTATTGCCTGCGGATTACTGACGTTGACCCGCTCGAGTTCGATCTACTGTTTGAGCGTTTCCTGAATCCGGACCGCGTGTCGATGCCCGATATCGACATCGACTTCTGCTATGAGCGCCGTGGCCGGATCATCGAGTATGTCCGCCAGAAGTATGGCACCGACTCTGTGGGTCAGATCATCACGTTCGGGACGATGTTGGCACGGGCGGCGATTCGCGATGTCGGCCGTGTCCAGGGCTTCACGCCCCAGGAGACCGACAAGCTGGCAAAGCTGATTCCCAGTGGCCCTGGCTACGCACTAACGGCCGCTGAGGCGACAAAGAAGGTCAAGGAACTGGCTGACCTGTACAAGAGCGACCCACGCACGAGGACGCTACTCGACGAGACAGCCCGGATCGAAGGCTTGAAGCGTCATACTTCAGTGCACGCTGCCGGTGTCGTGATCGCGCCCGGACCGCTGGAGGAATTCGTCCCGATATGTCGAGACACGCGCAACGGCGAAACCGTCATAACTCAGTACGACATGGTTGCGCTCGAGAAGGCCGGGATGCTGAAGATGGATTTCCTGGGCCTGCGCACCTTGACCGTAATCCACGACGCGATAGAAATGATTGCGGAGCGCCACGGAGTTCACGTGGACTGGGACGAACTGGGACACGAAGACGCGGACGTGTTCGCGATGCTCGCGTCGGGTGGCACGAGTGGCGTGTTCCAGTTCGAATCCGCGCTCGCGACAGAAAAGCTGCGAGCCATGAGGTGCGATCGGTTTGGAGACCTGGTTGCAATCAACGCCCTCATCCGACCTGGGCCACTGGATGCCGGCATGACCGACGTTTACATCCGGCGGAAGCGCGGCCTCGAACCCGTGACGTATCCGACCGAAGAACTGGCCGAGCTACTTGAGCCGACATACGGAGTCATCACCTACCAGGAGCAGGTGATGCGCGTAGCCAACGGCCGACGTTCTCAGAAAGGCGGTCGGGAAGAAGGACGCAGAGCTAACGAATAAAGTGCTCGGTGACTTCAAGCGACGGGCTGTCGAACGTGGACTACCCTCCACCAAGGCGACCGAGATTGCTGAATTGATCCGGACGTTTGGCCGCTACGGATTCAACAAGGCGCATGCCGTTGCCTACGCCGTGATTTCCTACAGGACGGCCTGGCTCAGAGCGCACTATCCGGCCGAATTCCTGGCAGCCCTGCTTTCGTCGATCATCGACAATGCAGACAAAGTCGTGTCCTACATCGCGACAGCCCGAACGATGG
>JBDHMQ010000166.1:0-5883 GCA_039656095.1 Gemmatimonadota bacterium
GCCCAGGTGGCGGAATTGGCAGACGCGCCAGCTTGAGGGGCTGGTGGCCGCAAGGTCGTGGAGGTTCGAATCCTCTTCTGGGCATGCTGGAAAGGCTTACCTGCGGCCGAAAAGTAGGTCTTGCGCCCGTAGCTCAACTGGATAGAGCACCTGACTACGGATCAGGAGGCTGGGGATTCGAATTCTCCCGGGCGCACTCTGTATGAACAACCCAACTCGTTCCGGAACCACCGGGCAGTCCGAAGTCACCCCTGTTCGGCGCATGCTTCTCAAGCATGTGAGGGACGCGTGGATCGATCAGGGCCACGTCGATGAGCAATGGAAGCTCCTCAACTACGTTGGCGCTCCCGACTTCCACCGTGCACTCGACGAGTATGACGCATTCGTCGACCTGCTCCGCGGCTTCGGTATTGAGGTCGCGTTTCTCCCCCAGGAAGCACACGATGCAGGCATGGGCCTCGATTCCGTGTATGTCCGCGACGCGTCACTCGTCACCGATGAAGGTGCGATCCTGTGCAGCATGGGCAAGGACGCACGAGCGGGGGAACCTGGACGGCAGGGGAGCTACTTCACCGAGAACGACATCCCCTTGCTAGGCGCGATCGACGGGGAAGGGCGAATCGAGGGCGGAGATGTGGCGTGGCTCAAGTCCGACCTCCTCACCGTGGCGCGAGGCTATCGCACAAACGACGAGGGCATCCGGCAGCTGCGCGCGCTACTCGACCCCGAAGTCCGAATCGAGGTCATGCATTCTCCGCACTATCGTGGACCCGGTGACGTATTCCACCTGATGTCGGTGATCAGCCCGATCGCCGACGATCTCGCGCTCGTCTACTCACCACTCATGTCGGTCCCGTTTCGCGAGATGTTGCTGTCGACTGGATTTGAGCTGGTCGAGGTCCCGGAGGCTGAGTTCGAATCTCTGGGAGGCAACGTCCTCGCCGTGGCGCCGCGCGTTGCAGTGATTCCGAAGGGCAACCCTGAGACGGTTAGCAGGCTCCGGGCGGCTGGCTCCGAAGTGTACGAGTTCGACGCGGCCGAAATCAGCCTGAAGGGATGCGGAGGACCCACCTGCCTGACTCGTCCGCTGGACCGGACCCGCTCCGTCTAACAGCACTCCGGCTTGCTTTCAAGCCTGTAAGCCGGCCAATTCCCCGTTGTTCATGCGCCCGTAGCTCAACTGGATAGAGTACCTGACTTCGGATCAGGATGTTGGGGGTTCGAGTCCCTCCGGGCGTACTCCCTTTGGTCGCACGCCCGCTGAATTCAAACCCCGGGGGTAGTGCTGCGGCCGCTGCGCGGTCCTCGCAATCGCTGCGCGAGCGAGTCCCTCCGGGCGCACTCTTAACGCGTCACTCACCACCCAGCGACAGCCGACCCCCAAGCCAGATCGTCCGACCGCGAGCCGGGAAACCCTGAATCTCAGAATATTTTTCATCGAACAGGTTTTCGATCCGCGCGATCAGGGAGACACCGTACTGATGCCCGACCGGTTTCACGACAGAGAACTCTCCTCGCACATCGACCACCGAATAAGCCGGGAGCGTAACACGAGGAAATGGAAATGCTGAGAAGTCCCGGTCGATCCGATCTCCGACACGACGAAAGGAAAGGCCTGCGGAGCCTCGACTACCCAGTCGACTGCTCGCCTCGATGGCGAACTGGTTCACGGGCCGTCGGAGCAGACGTTGTCCGGCTACAAACGTGGCGTCCGGTCCCACCTCGAACCCCGCGTCGACCACCTCGGAGTCGAGGTACGTGTAGCTGGCAGACAGGCTAACGGGTCCAGCTATCGCCATAGCTTCGGCCTCAAATCCGCGGACATCAGCGGCCCCAACGTTGAAGAAGTTCGGATCCCCGGGCTCGGCAGTGACGAACGTGAATTGGATCAGGTCTTTGAAAGACTGATCAAAGTAGGTGGCCGAAATCCGGTACCGGCCCCCTTCAAAATACTGATCCACGCCGAATTCCCAGCTAACCGACTCCTCTGGATCGAGATCCGGATTCCCCACTGCAAATCCGCTGGCAAAATTCTCAAACAACGTGGGTTCTTTAATTCCTCGACCGACCGACCCACGCAGTTTCGTATTTGAGGCACCCATCAAATAGGCAGATCCAATCGAGTACGTGACCAGGCTGCCGAATGTCCCGTTGTCTTCCACGCGAATCGACGCGTTCGAGGCGAGCTCCCCCCACTGACCAAACCACTGTCCATAGTACGCTCGGTTGGTTCTGCTCTCGTCACTGAATCCAGACGATGGGCCGAATTCTGAATCCGACTCACTGGTTGAGCGCAGGCTCTGGTCTTCGTATTCAAATCCGGCCGATGCGGTCCCGAATGATCCGATCTGCACATTGGTGCGAAAGTCGAGCGACTGACGACTGATATCGTCGAGACTCTGGAAGGCAAAAAAGCCCAGCGAATCTGCAGGGCCGTCCTGGGCATCGTTGGAGCCCGCCTCGGAGTTCCGCGTCGCCAGAAGAAGCGCGAGCTCTACACTCCCGGTCAACTGATGTCGGGCATCGAGGCTCAACGTGAGATCCTCTCCAAACGTATTGGAATTCTCGTCTACCAGGGCTCCGGCTCCATCGGTTGGAAAGTGAAACGTATGGTCCGAATACTGGGCCGATAGCCGAATCGCTGTCTGGTCGTCGGGCGTCAGATTCATCCGACTCGAAAGTGTGACGTTGTCGTAGTCGTTATTGAATGCGAGTGATCCATCGGACCGGAATCCCGATGCGGCCAGGCCGTAGGAAGCAACCGACCCGCCTCCCTCGATGTTGGCTGAGCCCCGCCAGGAATCGTAGGTGCCTCCGAGCACGGTAAGTCCGCCCCTGGGGCCACCTTCGCCAGTGCGCGTAAAGATCTGGATGACCCCGGTCACAGCGTCCGAGCCATACATGGAGCTGGTCGGACCGCGAACAATCTCGATTCGGTCGATTTGCTGCACGGTCAGATGGGCAAAGTCGAATCGCCCGCCCGGCTCATTGACCTGCACACCATCGATCAGCACAGCTGTGTAATCGGACTCGCCCCCACGCATGAAGATCGAGGCGACAGAACCGAAGGATCCCGATTGATTGACCGCGATTCCCGGGACCGATCGAAGCGCATCAATCACTGAGATCAAGCATGCGTTCTCTAATTCGCGTCCATCCAGCACAGTCACGCTGGCTGACGTGGCCTGCATGGCAACCGGTAGCCGATGAACGGTAACGACCAGTGAGTCGAGCTTCATCGGATCATCCTGAGCGATACTTGCAGTGGGGAAAGCAAGAAATATCGAACACAACAAGAGTGCGGCGGCCGGCGTCTGGTATTCGGGTCTGGTCGAACAATTTCGTCCGGATCGACCCGCGCGATCCTGATGCATAAATGCCCCCTTCTTCCGAGTGGAAAAACAGGGCATTGATACCTTTACCAGGGCAGCCCCGTCCTCCCCACGGAGGTTTCGGTCAGCTTGCCGGAGGGCAGGTCTCCTGACTTGAGGCCGTCTGATTCGCCTTCCCAGGGGGCAATTCCCCCAGTGGCAACGTGAATCGACGTTTCGAGCGCTGGCTCGATCCTCTCACAGTGGCGGGGCCGTGCCGGATTCTCACCGGACTTCCGAAAGTGCCCCCTGCGGCAAATGTTGTTTGTTGAAGCCAAGACTAGGTTCGAGCCGGGGAGTTTGCAAGCTGGAGCCAACACGAGTTTCGAGTCGTCCGGCTACCTGACGACCCGTCCCAGTCAAACAAAAAAATTTGCCCGATCACCTGCGAACGCGCAACCTTGGCACCGGCCTTTGCGTTATCATTGCATCGAGTCGATAGCATGTCAGCGAGGAGATGAAAATGAACAGGCAGGCGTGGGGATTTGCGGTTGTATTGCTGGCCATGGGGTGCTCAACGGACCAGTCCGAACGGGAGCTTGGTCTGGGCGTTGAGCTTGCGAACCTGGATGTCGGGGTGCGCCCTCAAGATGACTTCTTCCAGCACGTGAATGGAACGTGGCTGGAGAACACACAGATTCCGGAAGACAAGTCGAACTACGGGTCGTTCAGCCTGCTCGCCGACGAGGCAGAGGCAAACATCAGGGCGATCATTGAAGAATCTGCTGAGGCCGATCTCGCCACGGGAACCGATGAACAAAAAATCGGTGACTTCTATACGAGCTTCATGAACGAGGAAGCCATCGAAGAACGGGGGCTGCAGCCATTGGACGCGGCGTTCGCTCGCATTGATCGGATCGCCAACCATGCTGACGTCGTCGAGTACTTCGGCTACTCTCAAACGATACGAGCACGAACGCGAGGGTCGCGAGCGAATGCACCGATCGCGTTCTTTGTGGGTCAGGATACATTTCTTATGTCGGCCAGAGCGGGCTCGGCATGCCGGACCGGGACTACTACTTCAAGACGGATGAGCGGTTCGTGGAAATTCGTGCCGCCTATCTAGAGCATCTCGAACGGATGCTGGAGATGGCCGATATCAGGGATCCCGCTGGTGCTGCCCGCACGATCATGAACATCGAAACCCGGATCGCTGAGCATCATTGGACACGGGTACAGAACCGTGACCGAGACTCGACGTACAACAAGGTCGATCTTGCCGTCGCATCTGATCTGGCTCCGCGACTCGATTGGGAGAGCTTCTTCACAGCGGCCGGCGTAGGAAACGTGGAGGAGTTTGTAGTGCGGCAACCAAGCTACTTGCAGGCCCTCGACGGACTGATCCTCGACACGCCTGTGGATGACTGGAAGACCTATTCCAATTGGAAGCTCATCAGTCGCTGGGCAGGCAATCTTCCCGAGCGGTTTGTGGACGAAAACTTCGATTTTTACGAGCGAACGCTGAGAGGGACGGAGAATGTCAGGCCCCGATGGAAACGAGGCGTAAGCACGGTTCAGGGCGCACTTGGGGAAATGTTGGGGAGTGTCTACGTAGACCGCCACTTCCAGCTAGAAAAGAAAGTCCGTATGGATGAAATGGTCGCAAATCTACGGCGTGCGTATGAGATTTCGATCGACGATCTCGAATGGATGGGCGATGCTACCAAGCAGCAGGCACAGGAAAAACTGAGAAAGTTCACGCCCAAAATTGGATACCCCGACGAGTTCAAGGACTACTCGGAGCTTGAGGTACGCGACGACGATCTCATCGGAAACGTCATGCGATCCAACGCCGTCGAATATGGTCGCATGATCGACAAGCTTGGTAGCCCCGTGGATCCCAATGAGTGGTTCATGACTCCCCAGACGGTCAATGCCTACTACAGTTCAACGAGAAACGAGATCGTGTTTCCGGCAGCCATCCTTCAGCCCCCGTTTTTCAACGTCGACGCAGATGATGCAACGAATTACGGGGCCATCGGTGCGGTAATCGGCCACGAATTCAGTCATGGATTTGATGACCAGGGCCGTAAATCTGATGGGGATGGGAATCTGCGGGAATGGTGGACGGAAGAAGACGAATCTGAATTCAAACGCCGTGCTGATGGCCTCGTGGCTCAGTACGACGGTTTCAACCCCATCGACGACATGCACGTGAATGGCGAGATGACGCTCGGTGAGAACATCGGAGACCTCGCGGGTCTTACGATGGCATTTCGTGCTTACAAGCTTTCGCTCAACGGCGAGGAAGCACCGGTCATCGACGGCTACACGGGCGACCAACGCTTCTTTATGGGCTGGGCGCAGGTGTGGCAGCGCAGATACCGAGACGACGAGCTACGCCGCCGGCTGCTGACCGATTCGCACTCACCCAGCGAATACCGCACGAACGGCATCCTGAGCAACATGCCGGAGTTCGTGGAAGCGTTTGACGTGCAGCCTGGAGATGGCATGTACAAAGCGCCGGACGAGCGTGTGAAGATCTGGTAGCTGCGGAACCTCCGGGGGGAAA
>JBDHMQ010000167.1:0-4334 GCA_039656095.1 Gemmatimonadota bacterium
AACCCGCTTCGATGGCCAGCCGCGCCAGCATTTCATTGAAGTAGTATGGGGCGGCCGACATAACCACATCGTGCGCCTCCATCAAACTCCGCGTCGTCGCCTCATCGGAAAAGTCGAGCGCCACGCGTTCAAGCCTGGAGTCCTCAGGCAGGAATGGGGCACTGGCGTCAGCGCGGACATCGGCGAGCGTAACCTTCTCGACATCGTCCTGCTTGAGCAGGTCATATGAACAGGAGGAGCCCTGGAGGCCCCCTCCAAGTACGAGCATTCTCATGTGCAAATCTCGTTTGGCGAGATGATAGCCGATTGAGGATGGCGGCAAATATACACCCGGTGCCGAGACGTGAAAGGCGCGCCGGCCCGCAAAAGGATCCAACCAGGGACTGTAAAGTGCGCGTAACGGGTCAGTTCACACGAACAATCGGTGCTGGAGAGCTTCGGGTCCGAGCCCGTCTGCGCCTGATCCTGGGGATGCGGTTGCTGGAGCGCCTTGCCCTGCATCCACTCCCGGTCGGGCAGCGACTTCCCAGCATCCGAGCCGTAGCCGCGGCCTCCGGTGTGCACAGAAACACGGCAGCGGCTGCGTATGCTGATCTCGCTCGCTTAGGACTAATTCGATGTGAAGTGGGGTCGGGAAGCTTTGCCTCGCTACCCCCAATTGTCCGTCCCGACATAGGCCCGAGTCCCATCCAGTGCCGGGAACCGGAGCTAGCGCGCCTGCTCTCTGCGGAACTCAGACGAACCCCATCCACCTCTCTCCCGGGCTGCGAAGCTCATGATGCGGGACCCGTGTTGCTGCATCCACTGGACCTGATTCCGAAAACTGATGTCGCATCGTACCCGGTTGCGCCTGTGGGAGAGACACTCGCGCAACTCCGCGCGCTTCGCTCAGGATCAACGGCAATCGTCGTGTCAAAAAGCCCGTCTGCACGACGGCTTATGCGGAGCGCCATTGGTGCGGTCCACGGCAATTTGGTGGGCGTGGTGAGTCTCAAGCCCGATGATGTTTCGCCGGATCTCATTGCGCAGCGTACGGGAGACTTACCGGCAATCCTGTTCCACGACGCCGATTGGTCCCACGGTCTCTGTGAGATCACATCCTGCATCCTCCGTTTGCTGAAGCCTGGGCGAATAATTCGCTGCTAACCGGATCCTCCAGCCGGGGCCGTTCGTATGGTTGATACAGGCAGACGGTTACCGTATACTCGCTCCCCGTCCTTCGGGACGACTGGTGGCCCGTGGTGGAATTGGCAACACGCTTGGCTCTGACCCAAGAGATTCCAGGTTCGACCCCTGGCGGGCCAATACCCAATATTCGGTGAAGGGGCGCCGCATTTGTGCGGCTCAAGCCTTCGCCGTTTTGTTTGCAGGGTCCGGACTTGCACCTGAGGGTGATATGTTCGGTGTGGAGGGATGGCCGAGTGGCTTATGGCGACGCCCTGCTAAGGCGTTGGGTCGAGAGGCCCGCGTGGGTTCGAATCCCACTCCCTCCGTTGAGACGGAAAGAAGAAGAGCAAGAGAGTCTGGGATTCTCACCTGCGGCGCTTTCGCTCGCGGACGAATCCCATTCTTTTTTGTCTCCCGGACGGGTGGCCGAGTGGCTTAAGGCGCACGCCTGGAAAGCGTGTGGGCATGCAAGTGTCTCGTGGGTTCAAATCCCACCCCGTCCGCTTCGTCGCTTTGGCGGCAGGCCGATGTACTAAAATAACCGCGCGTCCTCGGACGTGTCGGCACGGAGGGGTGGCAGAACGGTAATGCACCGGTCTCGAAAACCGGCGCCCTCACGGGCTTCAGGGTTCGAATCCCTGCTCCTCCGCTACTGTTTACAACGACTAGGGCACGGCGATCCAGCGCGGATAGTCAGTTTGACGCCGCTACGTTCTCGTCCATGCCCTCGATCCGCAAGACCTGAACGTACTGGACATCGAACTCGTCCGTCACGATCCCGAGCATTCGGTCGTCAAACAGCTGCCCGAGTGACATTTCGGGCGGACACTCGACGATCCCGAGGTAACGTCCGCGTCCGTCGAACACGTCGAAGCTCGATGCGGGAAGAAGACGTGAAGCGAAGCCGAGCGACTCGATCTCCTCGGCGGTCAAGTCCCGAATCGGACGTACGCGCCGCAGCCAGAGAGTTCCCTGGGGCCCCATCATGAAACCTCGGAAATAGGGATAACTATCTTCGAAGCGCAGGGTCGCCTTTATCTGGCGGATTCGGTCCGCCGGCAGGTTGCGATCGCGCCAGCGTTCCTCCCAGCTCTCCATCACAGTGGCCTGTTCGGCATCGGTGAAGGGCAGGGGTTCTCGATGCAGACGGACGATCCGTTCCACTTCGCCGCCCGAGCGCGTCCAGGTCAGTTCGTACCGGTCACTGCGTCCAGTCACCAGCCCGCCATCCCACCGCAGGTCGAAATCCGGCGTGCCGGCGTAGTAGCGGCGCTCCGGCACGTCTCCCGCAAACCGGAAGCTCTGGGACATCGGTACGCGGCCCACCGTGTCGCCCAGCGTCCCATCCAGATTACGGACGACGATCACGTTCATCGTGTCGGCGAGCGGAGTGTCAGGCTGCTGCAGAGGAGTGAAACCATTTACGATCAAGCCGGACGGTGTGCTGTCCCAACCCCAGACCCGCCAACCGTCTTCGGGCCGAAAGCTGAAACTGGCCAGCCAGGTCCCGTCGGGCGCCAGTCGGTGCGCCTGTTGGTTCGGGTAATCGGCTACGAGTACCGTGTCACCGTAGGCGCGCAACGGACGAAGGTACCCCTCACCGAACTCCCGCGGACCGTTGCCTCCTTTGCCGACGGAATACAGGTGCTCTCCCTCGGGAGAGTAGTAGCGGACTCCCGCCACCATCTGGTCCGTGACTACGATGCGGCCGTCTGACAGTACGCCGAAATAGGCTATCCGCCCAAACTGATACTCGGGCGGTCCTTCTCTCATCCCGATCCGTACGTCTGGGACTAACCTCCACTCCTCTCCAGGCTCCCACAGAGGCTGTCCGAAGTTCTCTACGATCTCAATTCCGGCGCTGTCCCGAACGCTGCCGTCCCATTGGGCGGCGGACTGTGTCTCGGGGGCGCAAGCGCCTACGAGGAGAAAGCACGAAATGAGGGCAGGCGAGACTATCGTTCTGTGCATGACAAACCTCCGGAAGGCCCAATGGCACACAGTGACAATTTGTGCTGAGACTATCAGACAGGATACTGTCGGCTCAGTCTGAGACACAAATAGTTGGAAAGCGCCCTGACCGCCTGTGCCCCAGATTGTACCCTGACTATTGGTATTTAGTAAGGCTGAGAGGGACCAGGAGGGAAAGCTCAGATCGGTCTTGAAGACAGGCACCTGCAAGTCGCTCGACCGCTGCAGTCATAGTAACTTTCGACGTTCGCATAGAGGACCCTTCAGAAGGCGCGAAATTGAACGGCACATCGTCTCCAGGACCATTCGGCCAAACGCCAACACCTGGAGTCGAGATACTCAGGACCGGGCGGCGCACAGGGCTCCCGGCCTCTCTTCTGCGCGAGGCTTCCCGGCGGCTTGGACACGCGGCGCTTCTGTATTCCGCCCTCTATTTCTTCGCCTACTTTCCGTCGAATTATCTGAATCCGACCGACATGCCGAACGGTCCGTTCGGAGACTTCTCCTCAACGGTCGCGAGCATCTCGATCCTCTTGGGGCTCGTGGTCTACGCTGTCGCTAGATACGGACGGCTGCGACCGGAGCAAGTACTGGATTTCGGACTCTTGTTCCTTGTCGCGGGCACATTC
The DNA here is from genome assembly GCA_039656095.1 of Gemmatimonadota bacterium. GTDB lineage: Bacteria > Gemmatimonadota > Gemmatimonadetes > Palauibacterales > Palauibacteraceae > JARFPW01. Next base: position 3,768 of record JBDHMQ010000167.1, read on the forward strand.
GGCATAGCGGTCGTAAACGTTTGGGGAGCGTATTCTGGGCCCGGTGAATTTGCTGAATGGCTGGGGCTAGTCAACAACACGAATGCCCTGGTAGGCATTCCATGGGAGTGTGTGTGGATCATCGTCTTTCCCCTCATCGCGCCTAACAAGCCCGGCAAGATCCTGCTGGCCTCGCTGACCGCGGCGTCGGCGGGACCGCTCGTCTTTGTCATGGCCAAGTCAGTCGGCGCGACGAGCCCCGACGTTCCCATGGGTATGATTCTGGCCTACTACCTGACTACTACCTACCTGTGTGCCGGTGTCGCTTACGTCATCTCGCGAGGCTTCTATAGATACGGACGAAGGCTTCGGAAGGCCCAGGAAATAGGGAGTTATAGGATATCAGAGCGGCTTGGAGTTGGCGGCATGGGTGAAGTGTGGAAGGGTGAGCACCGCATGCTGGTGAGGCCTGCAGCGATCAAACTCATTCGACCAGAGGCACTCAGTCACGATGAGGCCACACGCCAAACCGTCATCAGTCGTTTCGAGCGGGAAGCGCGTGCTACGGCGACCTTGCGATCGAACCAC
>JBDHMQ010000168.1:0-4716 GCA_039656095.1 Gemmatimonadota bacterium
TCATTGGGCGCCCCGGAAAGCCAACATGAACCTGTGCAGGACTGGCCGCATGAAGTTGTCCGAATACGCGGACCCGGGCCTCGTGGTTACGGAGATCGAGCCGGGGGATGTCGGAGAAATCCTCGCCCAGCTGGTCGCGCCACTGGTACCGGCGGGTTTCGTGAGTTCGACCTCTGAGGTTGTATCGGCACTCTCCGCTCGAGAGAAAGTGCTCAGCACCGGCATCGGATCTGGAATCGCCGTGCCTCACGCGATTTGCGCTGCACTTTCGGGTCCTTGCCTGGTCATTGGCCTGAGTCCGTCGGGCATCGAGTTCAGGGCCATGGACGAACAGCCGGTGAATGTGTTTTTTGTTCTGTTGTCGCCGCCCGACCACGCTGGCAATCACATCCGTATGCTGGCGCGTATCGCACGCCTTGCCAGACATGTCGAATTCGTGGACGCACTCCGGACCTGCGGTGACCCCCAGGAAGTAGTGAGTCAACTCGAAAGTTACGAGCAGAGCACATCTGACCGGTTCCATTTTTCGAGATGGAACCATGAGAGGGCAATACCGGATGGAGCTTCTGATCGCTGTGATTAACGATGTGGATCGCGTCGATGAAATCCTGGCGGGTTTCCTGGAGATCGGTGTAAAAGGCGCCACCGTCATCGATTCCGAGGGCATGGGCCGCGTACTCAGCCAGGAAATCCCCATCTTTGCCGGGTTGCAGACGCTGATTTCCAGGTCGCGGCCTCAGAATCAAACCCTGTTCTCGGTTATCGATGAACCTGAGACCATGAATAGAGCACTGCAGATCATACAAGAGGTATGTGGCCGCTTTGACAACCCGGCGACTGGAATCGCAATGACCCTTCCTGTGAATCGCGTCGTGGGCCTGGCCGATGAACTCACTGAGCCGGGTAGTTGAGGCGATCGGGCGCGGCAGGTATGTTTTGTGCTCATGCCTGAGATGGCTTCGGTAGTGGAGGATACGTGTCGTTTCAAGAAATGCTGATACTGGCCGCCCTGATCATATGGACCGTGCTTGGCGCGGGCATGATCCTGACGCTGGTATTCGTGGGACCGCAATTGCGTCGCACGATGCGCGAGATCGATCGCGTGTCCGATGTCGTGACGAATCGGGCATTGCCGATACTCGAGCATTCCGAAGAAATCCTTGAGCAGATGAGCCGAATTTCGGCTGTGCTGGTTGCCGATGTAGAAGTCGTCGACCATACGATCATCCGGGCCGCGGAATCGATCGAGCATATCGTCGATCTCATGGAGGATCGAGTCTCCGAGGTTAACGCTCTCGTATCGGTCGCCGTTGAGGAGGCCGAGGAGACGTTCCTTTCCACGGCGGGGTTGCTTCGCGCCCTGCGCCTGGGTCGCCGGAAGAGAAAACGCAAACTCGGCACCGGGGAGCGCAGACGGTTCGGTTGAGTCGGCTCCATGCTCTTGCTGGCTGCGCAATCGTGGTCGGCTTGCTTCTCTGCTTTCCGGATACCGCCCTCGCCTGGGGGCCGGCTACTCACGTCCAGGCGGGCGTAGACGTGCTACGATCCCTCAACCTGCTCCCGGGTCACATCGCAGGCGTTCTGGCCCAGTACCCCATCGATTTTCTCTATGGCAATCTCGCCGCAGATATTTCGATGGCCAAGAAATACGCTCCTGTCGGTAGACATTGCCATCATTGGCACGTAGCACGAGAAATGTATCGGGCGGCCGGTGACGACAGACGCCTGCAGTCAGCACTTCTTGGATACCAGTGCCACCTGGCCGCCGATGTGCTCGCCCACAACTCATTCGTACCCCGCATGCTTCTGATGACATCCAGTACTCGGGCGCTGGGTCACAGCTACTGGGAGCACAGGATGGACTCGGACGTGGGCTCAGCATACTCCCACCTGGCCCGCTGGATCGTCACACACTTCGACCATTCTCATACCGACGCATTGTTCCGGCGGATCCTCTCGAGCACCCTGTTCACATTCAGCACGAATCGACGGATTTTCAGGGGAATGATTCGGATCAACGGGAACGAGAGCTGGCAGGCAATCTTCGATACGGTGATCGACAATTCGCGTTGGGATCTGGATCCAACGACGGTGGTGCGTTATCAACGGCATACGTTCGAACTCGTAGCGGACTTTCTCATCCAGGATCATGCGGCTCGGGCGGCGGCACACGATCCGATCGGCGAAGCCAGCCTGGGTGAAGCCAAACGAATCAGGAGACGAGCTCTGGTGGCAGGAGGCTGGCAAAGTCCTGAGGCCATCCTGGCTACCGCAGACCATCACTTCCCTCTGCCAACGGGACGCACTGAACTGTGGGACCAGCGCGGTTCAACCTCGGCCGATGCTGCTCAGATGATCAGACAGTCTGGTGGGTTGTCCAGTAATCCGAGTCTGGAGACCCTCGTGTCGCTTCTAGCCCCGACGGATCAGGCCGGCCGAAGCCCCGCGTAGGCAACCATCACTTTTCGGGTTCCCTCGAGGCCGAAGTCGATTTCGGCTTTCGTCTGCCGCCCCTGTCCACTGACCATGATGATTTCTCCGTGACCGAACTCGGGATGAAGAACCGCAGCTCCGACCTCGATGCGCAGGTCTTCCTGAGACTCGGAAAAATCGTAGTGCACGCCGGATTCAACGCCACGCTTGCGTTGCCAGCCAAATGAGGATCCAGTCGCGACTTGTCTGCGTGGTGCTGACTCCCTTTGTACACGGCGCCCCAGACGACGGTACTCGATGGCCTCGTCTGGTAGCTCAGATAGAAACGAGGACGGAGCCGATCGCGTCTCGTTGCCGTAGCGCCACCGCCGGTCAGCATGTGACAGGAACGCCTCGTCTTCAGCTCTTGTGATGCCGACGTAGAACAGTCGCCTCTCCTCCTCCAATCCTTCGTCGGTTTCCATCGCTCGGGAAAGGGGAAACAGGCCATCCTCCAGACCGACGATGAATACAACGGGATACTCCAGTCCCTTGGCACTGTGCAAAGTCATCAGGGTAACGGCCGACTCCGAGTCGTCCACATCATCCAGGTCGGTTCTTAACGCAGCTGACTGGAGATAGAGCTCCAGGTCCGTGGCATCTTTCGCTCCATCCTCAACATCCAACGGATTGAACGCAGCTGCGGCGGCAAGCAGCTCTGTCAGGTTCGCGATACGGTCGGCCCCATCTTCTTCATCCTCAAGGGCAGCGACGAACCCAAAAGACCGGATGGCCTCCCGCAACACCTCCTCGGCCGTCGCGTGCTCGGCGAGCTCCGCCAGCGCCAGAATCCCGGCCGCGAAATCGTGGAGGGCTCGTGCGCCAGCTGATGGGAGATTCAGATCCGGCGCCTGGTCCGCCGCCGCCAGGAGTGGGATCCCGAGCTCAGACGCCGCTGACCGGAGACGCTCCAACGTAACCGAGCCGACGCCTCTACGTGGCCAACTCACGCTTCGCGCAAAGGCGGCTTCATCCGCCGGATTCACCGCCAGAAGCAGATAAGCGAGAACATCACGGATTTCCCGACGATCATAGAATCTCACACCGCCGACGATTCGATATGGCAGCTTCGCCCGTCGGAGAGCGTCCTCAAAAGGCCTGGACTGGGCATTCGTTCGATACAACACCACGAAATCCTCAAGACGCCGGATCCCCAGCCTTGTTCGAATCTCATCGACTGCCCATGCCGCTTCTGCCCGCTCATCGCTCACCTGGACAACTACGACAGGATTTCCGCCATCCCGTTCAGTGCGGAGGCGCTTCTCTTTTCGCGCGGAGTTATGAGCGATGACCTCATTTGCCACGGTAAGAATCGACTGGGTAGACCGGTAGTTCTGCTCCAGTCGTACAATGTTCGCACCGGGAAAATCGCGTTCGAAGTCGAGAATGTTCCTCAGGTCGGCACCACGCCAGCCGTAAATCGACTGGTCGTCGTCACCTACCACACAGATATTTCCATGCCCGCCAGCCAGGTGCTTGATGATGCGATACTGGGCATGATTCGTGTCCTGATACTCATCGACAAGCACATGCATGAATCTGTTGGCATAACGCTCCCCAACTTCCGGAATCGTCTCCAACAACCGAACAGTCTGAACCAGAAGATCGTCGAAATCGTACGCACACGACCGGGCAAGGACACGCTCATAGGCCGGGTAGAGGTCTGCGACTGCCCGTGACATCAAATCAAATCCCGTGGCCACAAAGTCATCGGGCCCAACCAGCGCATTCTTCGCATCGGAAATCCGGCTGCGCAGCGCCCGCGGTGTCCACCGAGTGGGATCGAGCCCTACCTCTTCCATTGCTGTCTTCAACGCTCGGATGGCTTCGTCCTCTGCATATATCGAAAACCGTGAGCCGCGCTCCAGGAAATCTCCCTCGCGACGCAGAAGACGAGCGCATACTGAGTGGAAAGTGCCGACCCAGAGCCCGGTCGGCTGAGCCCCCAGGAGTTCGGTGATGCGTTCCCGCATCATCCCCGCCGCCTTGTTGGTGAAGGTGACAGCCAGAATGCGTTGTGGGGCGATTCCCTGCTCGCTGATCAGCCTTGCTACCCGGGCAGTCAGCACGCGCGTTTTGCCCGAACCCGCCCCGGCCAGAACGAGCAGTGGACCGTCGCCATGGTCTACAGCAAGTTGCTGCTCCTGGTTCATCGCTGGACGGATCACGCTTGCTCGCCACTCGCTATCGGAAGGTCGATCACGAAAGTCGCCCCCGTATCGGTATCGCGAAGTTTTACGTTTC